>CAYGSV010000065.1:0-11576 GCA_964352635.1 uncultured Algimonas sp. | reverse complement strand
GTAAGAGACTGAACTCTGCGGACGTCCATTTTTATTGGATTTAAACGCGAAGGCTCCGCACAAGATGGCGAGTCGCAAAGAAGACTTGCCTATGGCCCTCATCCTGCAAAATCTTACCGCTCTTGCGTCACTTTTCCTCTGGAAACACCTGATTGCGCGTCATAGACACTAGGCCAGCAAAAGGAGAACAGAATGACAGTCAAAACACATCAGGGTTTCATGAGCAGCGCGGCGCTAGCCCTAGCGTTTGCTTTCACAGCAACGGCCCACGCCAAAGAGGGCATGTTTACGCCTGACCAATTACCAGAAATTGCCAAGGACCTGCGTAAGACAGGGTTGAAATTACGGGCGGGTCAACTCACGGACCTTACAGGGTTTCCTATGGGGGCGATTGTTTCACTGGGTGGATGTTCGGCCTCTTTCGTCTCGCCCCAAGGCTTGACAGTCACGAACCATCATTGTGCCCGTGGTTCCGTTCAATTTAATTCGACCGAAGAAAACAACTATCTAGAAAACGGCTTTTTAGCAGAAAACCTCACGGCTGAATTGCCGGCGGCACCGGGGTCTCGTATTTATGTGACGGTGGATGTGGATGATGTCACCGACGCCGTAACGGGCGGTATTTCAGAAGGCCTCTCTGGCGAAGCGCGTTTTGCCGAAATTGATAAGAACCGCAAAGCGCTTGTGGCTTCTTGTGAAGAAGATACGGGCCATCGTTGCCAAGTGTCGTCCTTTTTTGGCGGCCTGCAATATAAATTAATTAAACGCCTCGAGATTAAAGATGTGCGCCTTGTTTACGCGCCCGCCGATGCGATTGGTAAATATGGTGGCGATATTGATAACTGGCAGTGGCCCCGCCACACAGGTGATTTCGCATTCTACCGCGCTTATGTGTCACCCGAAGGAAAGTCTGCGGAATTTTCTGAAGACAATGTACCTTTCGTTCCCGCGCATACATTGAAAGTGTCAGCCTCTGGTTTGGATGATGGTGATTTCGTTATGGCGGCGGGTTACCCGGGCTCAACGTCTCGTTATGCGCGTTTGGCACAAGTCAAAAATACGTTTGATTGGCAATATCCGACATGGGTTGGCTTGTTAGAAGACTGGATTGCGACGATTAATGACGCATCCGAAGAGGGAAGCGATGCGCGTATTAAATATGAATCGCGTCTGTCGGGATTAAATAACTTCTTGAAAAACCTCTATGGTCAAATTGATGGCGCCCGACGTGTCGGCTTAGTCGACCGCCGCGCTCAGCGTGAAGCGGCGCTCAACGCTTGGATTGCTAAAGAGGCCCCAGATGCAGGTTATGCCGAAGCGATTGAGGCGCTTGATAAATTATCAGAAGAGAGCGCTTTCGCCGCCCGTCAAAATTATTGGCATGGCAATGCGACACGTCCTCAGCTCTTTGGCGCGGCGCGTCGTCTCTATCGTTTGGCGATTGAGAATGAGAAACCAAACGAAGACCGTGAAAGTGGGTATCAAGAGCGTGATATGACGTTCTTTAAACAGAGCATGACGGCCATGGAACGTCGCTATGATCCCAAGGTCGATAAGGCCGAATGGATGTTGTTTCTCAAGGGGTATTTAGATCAGCCCAAAGAACAACGCGTCAAAGCCTTGGATGATTTTCTGGGTTTGGGCGAGACCGTGAATATGACGGCGTTGTCACAGCGGCTCGACCGCATGTATGCGAATACAACGCTGAACACGGTTGAAAAACGTCTTGAGCTTATGGAAGCGACACCTGAGAGCCTAAGCGCCAGCCAAGACCCGTTCATGAAGATGGCTGTCGCCCTTTACGATAGAGGGTTAGAGCAAGAAAAAGCCTCCAAAGACCGCGCAGGCCGTTTGGCTGAACTTCAGCCGAAATATATGGAAGCCATCATCGCTTGGCAGAAAGACCAAGGCTTCACGGCTTATCCTGACGCGAACTCGACCTTGCGCGTGACTTACGGCACCGTGTTAGGCGGTTCGCCCAAAGACGGCATGCGTTATGATCCGTTCACGACGCTCGAAGGTATTACGGAGAAAGATACAGGCGAGGAGCCCTTTAATTCTCCGCAAAAGCAACTCGATTTGATTGCGGCCAAAGATTACGGCGATTATAAATTACGCTCAATCAACTCTGTACCTGTTAATTTCTTGACGGATTTGGACTCAACGGGCGGTAATTCAGGCTCTGCGACTTTGAACGCCAAAGGTGAATTGGTCGGGCTGTTGTTTGATGGCACGTTCGAATCTGTGAACTCAGATTGGGACTTTGACCCGCGCACAACCCGCACAATCCACGTCGATTCACGTTATATGTTGTGGGTCATGGAAAAAGTCGATGGGGCCAACCACCTCATCGAAGAAATGGATATCGTTGGGCGTTAGACTGCGATAAGACACGAATAAAATAATCGGCCGCTTTGTTCATCAGAGCGGTCTTTTTTCATGCATGTTCATAGGCTTTCATTCGCAAGTGAGGCTGAACAAGAAATAGAAGTGTTATGCCCCAAATGAGAATGGACTGGTAAACTCTAAAATCGCGACTGCCATCAAAAGGCCCAGGGTTTAAAAATAGAAATAAAGGTATGGTAGAGGCAAGAAGGCCGATAAATACGATATGAGCTTTCTTGAAATGTTTCGTTCGGTCTTTTGCTTTGGCCCAGGAAGTGAAAGTAACCATGCTCATAAAAACGGCAAGACCATAAATCAGAACGTAAATCGCTTTACAGCTATTGGCTGGTGAAAGAGGTGAATAAGACAATATGTTTTGCGCAATTGGCCAAGAGTTTTCACGGGCTATATTAATTTCCCAGAGGCATAAGAAAGTAAAGGCAAGGCTTAAAAACAATGTTTCCCGCAAGAGAGTACCTTGTGTCATCTGACGACATTGTACGAGACAGAGTTGAGGGATAGAACGTAAAACTTGAGACCAGTACCAGCGCTTTGATTTGCCTGAATTATAGTATTCAAGGAGATCTCCACATATTTCATCTTCAAGATCTGGGCCTGCAAAAAAGCCGATAAGGCTTTCAGCGAATTTAGGGGGTGTTGTCTTACGTGTCATGCAACTGCTCTACCTTGTGACCAAATGGGAAGGCCATCAAACATATTATGTAAGATCTGTAGAGATTTATTTAATTGAGCTTCGCCCTGAGATGTTATTTTAAAATATCGTTTTGCGCGGCCTCCACGCGCGGCGGTTGCCTCGCCCATGCGGGCTTGCACATAATTCTTTTTTTCTAGCCGGTTTAGTGTGGAGTATAAAGCTCCAATAGAAACCGATCGCCCAGCCCGCGTCTCAATATCGTTTATAATACTCACGCCATAAGCCGCGTCATCTAGTCTTAGTAAGGCTGCCATAACGATAATTTCAAACTCACCTAAGAATTTTGTCTTGCTCATTTGTATCTCTTCTATATATTCTACATTGTAGAATATATTTGTGTGCCCCGTCAATCTTTGATTATAACGCGATGATAATTCGTAAAGGAGACAATAATGCTTAAACTCTATAACCGACTTTCAGGCTCAATCTTTTGCGGGCTTTTGACTTTGGGGCCGCTTTACTCAGTCTCACATGCGCAAAGCAAAATTGAAAGGGATTCGATAAAATCAAGCCACTTTTATGGAAATAAAATCGGGGTCAATGAGGAACGAAACTATCAGGTTTATTTGCCTGATGGGTATAAAACTTCTGGGAAACGATATCCCGTTCTCTATTTTCTTCATACATTCTTTGAAAATGAAGATACCTTTCTAAGTCACCTTAAGGGCCAGATTTTATTAGACGCTGCAATAGAATCAAAACGATTAGGTGACGTTATCGTTGTGACGTCAGACTTTAATACCCCTGTCGGAGGCTCTTTATATACGAATTCGCCTGTTACAGGGAACTGGCGAAGTTTTATGATTGAAGAACTCGTCCCAAAAATCGACCGAACCTACCGGACACTGCCGAGTCGCGAGTCGCGAGGTATCTTTGGTTATCATGCAGGCGCCTATGGTGCGATTAGGTTCGCGTCACGTCATCCTGATGTCTTCGGGTCTGTCTATGGTTTGCACCCGGTAGCGACAGGTTTCGGACATACCTTAATGCAATCTCGCCCCGATTGGGAAAAGTTAGGAAATGTGCAATCACTTGATGATCTTAAAGGCGATGGATTATCTGAGATATTTACAGCGATTTATCAGGCAAATTTACCAGATCCTCAAAACCCACCTCTTTATTTTAAAGCCCCTGCAAAAGAAGAGGATGGCAAGCTCATCTTAGATCCAGGCCTGACCGAAAAACTTCAAGAGAATTTCTTTTTGGAAAGACAAGTTGGTGAATATGCTGAAAACATGAAATCACTTATTGGTTTTAAGTTCGATTGGGGCCGTCATGACGGCAACCAAGATCATGTATATTCAAATCAATTTTATTCTCGCAAGCTCAACGAGTATGGTGTTCCGCATGAAGCTGAAGAGTATAATGGTGGATGGGGTGATAAAACCTTTGAATCCGGCGGGCGCTTAGACACAGATGTCTTCCCGTTTTTCCAAAAGCATTTAAAGTTTGAGGGAAAATGACATGAAAGTGGTAAGGTATTTATCAATCTGGTTGGTAGGCTTAGTGTTCTTAGCGGGGTGCGCTTCAGAGCCAAGGTTTAATGCGACATCTGATAGGCAAAGTGTCGAAGAAATTCTTGCTGATCTTGACGATTTATCGTTGTCGCCAAAAGAGCAGTTAAAGAACTATACAAAAGATAGTGTTATTCTTGTGCCAAATAAAAAAGAAATTAAAGGCTCTAACGCTCTCTTGTCTCACCTATCTGATTTTGGTGAAGGCGTGGATTTATCAATTAGTCATCAAATAGTTGAGTTCAACGCGTTTAAAGATATTGTTATTGTGCAAGGGCGCGTCGTTGGCACAGCGAAGCCTGATAATGATCCAAACACTTACCCTTTTGAGACAAAAAATATAATCTTATTCAAGAGAACTAAAGACGATGAGTTGAAAATTTGGAAAGTCATTTATAATGCTGCACCCGTAGAGTAATGCGCAAGGAATTACTTATTTGGCCATACGTCTTATGAGTGCTTGAGCGTCTTCGCCAATCTCTTTATGGGTTTTGGCGAAGGCGAGTACGGCTTCGAGATAGCCGATTTTGCTGCCGCAATCATAATCTTGTCCGTCATAAACAAAGGCATGGAACGCTTGCTCATTCATCAACCGCGCCATCGCATCCGTGAGTTGGATTTCTCCGCCTGCGCCTGCTTCTTGGTCTTTCAGAAGGTGCATCAGCTCAGGCTGCAAAATATAACGTCCCGTAATTTTCAAATTCGACGGCGCATCTTTGACAGCAGGTTTTTCAACCATGCCGTCCATTGTAATTAATTGCTTGGATTTATAATCCTCACCCGCCTTGGGTTTAATGACGCCATAACTCGACACACGCTCTTCTGGCACAGCATCGACCGCGATAATATTGCCACCGACTTTATTATAAGCCTCCATCATTTGTGACAGACAGCTTTTTTCAGACTGAATGAGAACATCCGGGAGTAAAACCGCAAAGGGCTCATTCCCAACAATATCCCGCGCGCACCAGACCGCATGGCCGAGGCCTTTTGCGGCTTGCTGACGAATAAAACTAACCGATCCTTCTTTGGGCTGTTTCGATTTCAGGTGATTATAAATATCTGTTTTGCCACGCTTTTGTAGCGTATCTTCGAGCTCATAAGCACTGTCGAAATAATCCTCGATGGCGCTTTTTTGGCGACCTGTAATAAAAATGAAATGCTCTATACCCGCGTCAACGGCTTCATCGACCACATATTGCAAAGCAGGGCGATCGACGACGGGCAGCATTTCTTTGGGAATGGTTTTGGTCGCGGGCAAGACGCGCGTTCCAAATCCAGCGACGGGCAAGACCGCCAGGCGGACGGGTTTTATTGTCTCAGATGTCATCATCAGACCTATTCATTTCGTGGGTCATTTCTGACGTTCCACACTTCAATTTTATAAATAGCATAAAGAAGTAAAACGAATACGAAGATTTTAGGGGATTAAGAGGCCTCTTAACTGCGCTGAATTGTCGTGGGAAAATACCCCACTGCGTCATAGGGACAGTTTGACTTTTACTCTGTGTCCGTCAAAACACCAGCCATGGGACACGCAATGACATTTTTGGGAATGAAATGACGGATGACGTCTTGAATTTTCCGATGATACTCGCTTGGGCGGCCCCGGTCTTTGTCGTGTCCGTAGCGCTTGAATGGTTTTTTGTCAGCCGAAAGTCTATTGCAGGCGATTATGAAGCGAAAGACGCCTTTGCCTCTATGACCATGGGGCTTGGAAACCTCATCACGGATATTGCTTTTGGGTTTATCAGTCTCGCTATTCTTTTATTCGCATGGCAATTTAGAGTTTTTGATTTAGGCTATAGCTTGCCGATAATTTTGCTCTGCCTCTTGGCGCAAGATTTCGTCTATTACTGGAAACACCGTATCGCGCACAAAGTCCGCTGGTTCTGGAGCGCCCATGTTGTTCACCACAGCTCGGAACATTATAATCTAACAACGGCGCTCCGACAGCCTTGGAATAATCATTTCACGGGACATGTATTTTTATCGGTTCCCTTGGTGCTTATCGGTTTTCATCCGCTATTGATTGCTTTTGTGGCGTCAATTAATTTGCTCTATCAATTTTGGATTCATACAGAGTCGATTGATAAAATGCCGCGTTGGTTCGAAGCGGTTATGAATACGCCGAGCCATCACCGTGTGCATCATGGGACTAACCCGCAATATTTAGATATGAATTATGCTGGTATTTTTATCGTTTGGGACAAGCTCTTTGGGACATTTGTCGAGGAGCAAGACGATGTGGATATTCAATACGGTGTTGTTAAACCCGTTGAGACCTTCAACCCCGTCAAAATTGCCTTCACCGAATGGATGGTTATTTTCAAAGATGCGTTTGCTTCGCGGTTAAGCCTCAAGCAACGCCTTACCTATATTTTCGGCCCACCGGGATATTCTCACGATGGCTCGCGCCAAACCTCTGCCGATATTAAAGAGGCGTTTTATGCGCGGCGCAGTGAACGTGAGGGCTTAACCCAAGAAGATTTATCCCAGTCCAGAGAATAAAAGGCGTTGTTTAAAGTTTAGGCCCTTAGGGGACGTTACTTTTAGCGTGTCGCCAGATTTGCGAAGCGTAAATTGCGCGGCGGTAAAGGCTTCAAACTCACGACTTTCGACGGTGCTTATCCCAATCATTTTCACTTTCGCTTTTTTAGGCGTCAGTGTCAGGTCTATATAGCCATTGACGAGCGCATTATAGTAACGCGCATCAGGATTTGATTGCGTCAATAACAGATTATGATCTGCGGTGCCTGAGCCTAGAAACGCGGTCAATGTTTCCGAAGACACAGAAGATGTGACGAGTTCAACACCTAACTTGTCACCCGCTTCTGATGTAAGGTCATTCACCCAAAACTCATGCGCGTCGCCTGTTAAAACGAGCATGTCATTTATGCCCGCATTGGATAGAGCGGCATAAAAATTATCGCGCGCGAGAGGGTACCCATCCCAACTGTCAGGATAAACGGGGAGGCTATATTTTGATAACGTCACAAAATCTCTGACACCGCTCCATACGGCTTCGATATTTTGAATGGCTGATTCATCGATATAAGGCGTGAAGTCAGGTGTCAGCAGACGCCCCATAATGACTTGGTTAGCCAATAGGCGCCAAGGTTTGCCCGACTGTTTCGACTTCGCAAATGTATCAATGATAAAGTCTTGTTGGTGAGGGCCCATCATCTCACGGTCGGGGGCATAGAGTTTTTCTTTTTTAAATTTTTCAGCGCCGCCTGGTACATCAATTTCATCGATATAATCTTCGATAATTAATTGTTCCGCGCGGGCGGTCAGGCGTGTTTCTACGCAAACAATAGAGGCTAAGTCGCCCCATTCAAAAGCGCGGTAGATATCTTCGCGGCTTTTGCCAAATTGCGGCTCTCGCAGGGGCATCCATTCGTAATAAGCGCGCAAGGCCGCTTCTTTGCGAATCTCCCAATCGCCTTCGCCTTCATCGTGATTTTCTGCGCCGCCTTTCCAGCTATCATTCGTTGTTTCGTGGTCATCCCAAACGGCAATCACGGGCATTTGCGCGGTGACATCTTGGAGCGCAGAGTCAGACCGGTATTGTGCGTGGCGCAAGCGATAATCACCCAAGGAAACAATTTCGTGTCGCGGTTCATGAATACGGTCGGCGATACGTGGCGTTTCGTCGGCGCCGTATTCATAATAATAATCACCGAGGTGAATCAGCGCGTCAAACCTTTCGTCTTTTGCTTGTTTGGCGATGTGATCATATGTGTTGAAATACCCATGTTGCCAGTTCGAACAGGACACAATGGCAAATCGCGCTTCGGCCATATCGCCTTCTGGCAATGTGCGGGTACGTCCGATTTGAGAGATGTTGTTCCCCACGCGAAAACGGTAATAATACCACTTGCCTGGCGTGAGGTCTGTGGCTTCGACTTTGACCGTGTAGTCTTTAACGGCGTTCGTTTTCACTATACCTGAGGCGGCGAGAGAGCCAAAGTCAGCGTCTTGATCGATCTCCCAAATAACAGAGACATCACCTTCGCCTTCTGGCGTTACCCGTGTCCATAAAATGACGGAATTTGCGAAAGGGTCGCCCGATGCAACACCATGTGCAAACTGTCCTGTCCGCGTTTTATTTTCAGAAGAAAAAGGCGTCGTTTTCGTATCCGCACAAGCAACAACAGAGCCAGCGCCTAAAGCGCTCAAAAAGCCGCGACGTGAGGGAAGATTATGGAAAGGTGTTTTCATACAACCTGTATAACGCGAATATTACGTAGATGTATAAGAGAAATCTTATAATAGCTTATAATTCTATTACAGAAAGCCACTCCGAGCGAGTAACCTTATATTGTTCTACATCCATTAAATACTTTAAAATGGCGCGCATATGTTCTGCGCCATAAACGATGGCTATATCAATCCGTTCAGAATTTTTATCTTTTAAAATAGTTTGAATGTTTTTTATGATTATTTTGTCTCGTTTATCGACAAGAAGTTCATATATGTCATCCCAATCAGATTCATCAAAAAGGATTTCGTCTCTACCTTTTTCAATCTCTACACCCTGTCTTGTGGCTATATAATGCCGACTGGCGAAAAACCTCAGGCATAATCCATACAATGGTGCTACCGTATAAAGGGACAATCTTGTTTTAAAGGGTATTTTTGCGAATGATGAATCGAAATTACTTTCTGAAATATCAATATTGATACATTTATCAGACTTAATTCTTGGTTGAACAAAAAGATTTAACCTCTTACTTTTTTCAGCAAAGCTATATGCCGACGCAATAATTGGTGCTAATTTTGATTTGACGCCTTCTGTAAGGATAAGATCGCAATTGGTGGCTTTTTCTTCGACTTGCTCAAAAAATGATTTATCCGCTAAATGTATCATTGGGAAAACATGAATCTTCGGGGCATGTTTGTTTGACGACAAAGTCCAGATAGCCGACCTTAACCCAAATGGAGTGGATTCAATAATCTGCATAGTCTATTTATGCTGTCCTGTTCCATCGCCTGAATTCGCCCATTTCCGTTTTCGGTTTATGGTCATTTTCTCATTTACGCAGTCAGATAAATCTTTGCCAATTGTACCCGTAAGGCGATGGAGCAATATGGTGACGTCAGCCGCCTCCATGGCTATTGCGACTTGGGTCTCATTTGCACGAATAGCCTCAATTAATTCATCAAGCTCTTCTTGGGCGCGTAATGCTAGTGCCTCTAATGTGGCCTCGCCAAATGTGTCATCGCCCCACTGGGTAATGGAGCGACTGTCTTCAACCACAATTTTCTCTATCATATTTTTTGGTCGAACTCGCCAATTTCGGGGTGTTGGGCAAGGCGGCGTTCAATCTCTCTGAACATACCAATCATATTCTTCTCAGAGGTTGGGCTTTCGACCACGATGACAAGGTTCGGAGTATTTGAGCTCGCTCGCATCAGGCCCCATGTCCCGTCTTCGAGTGTCATACGTACACCATTGACCGTGTTCACATCGACGATTTTTTGTCCCAAAATCGTTTTGCCTGCCTCCGCATCGGCTTGCGCCTCAGCAATGATTTTCTCAACAACACCGTATTTTTCTTCGTCCGCACAATAGGGCGACATGCTGGGGCTGCCCCATGTTTTGGGGAGGGCACGTCGGAGATCTGCCATTGTCTTGTCGGGGCTGCGGTCCAGCATCTGCAAAATCGCAATGGCAGACGTCAGCCCGCAATCATAACCACGACCAATCGGCGCGTTAAAGAAATAATGTCCAGATTTTTCAAAGCCGACGAGCGCGTCCAAATCATTGACGCGACGCTTGATATAGCTGTGGCCCGTTTTGTAATAATCCGTTTTGGCGCCATTCTTAATTAAGACAGGGTCAGTATTGAAAAGCCCCGTTGATTTCACATCGACGACGAATTGCGCGTCTTTGTGAATGGCGGAGAGGTCACGCGCGAGCATAACGCCGACCTTATCGGCGAAAATTTCTTCGCCTTCATTATCGACGACGCCGCAACGATCGCCATCGCCGTCAAAACCAAGCGCGACATCTGCGCCATGTTCTTTACAGGCGTCGGCCATTGCGTGGAGCATTTTCATGTCTTCTGGGTTCGGATTGTAATTCGGGAAGGTGTAATCGAGGCCACATTCGACAGCGACCACATCTGCACCGATTTTCTTTAATGTCTCTTCGGCGAATGCCCCTGCCGTGCCATTACCACAGGCGGCGACGACTTTGATTTTATTTTTGAGTTTGATGCCTTTGGTCAGGTCTTCAATATAAGCCTCTCTCACGCCGTCGATATATTTGTAAGACCCACCTGAGCGAACAATGCTTTGCCCTTCGAGCACGATTTCTTTCAAACGTGACATTTCATCTGGGCCAAAGGTGAGGGGGGCTTGAATACCCATTTTCACACCCGTCCACCCATTTTTATTATGCGAGGCTGTGACCATCGCCACGCCTGCGCAATCCAGATGGAACTGCGCGAAATAGGCCATAGGCGAAAGGGCTAAGCCAATATCAAGCACTTCAATACCGGCATTCATCAGCCCAAGTGTGAGCGCCTGTTTAATGCCCAATGAATAGTGACGGAAATCATGGCCTACGGCGATTTTAGGATCGACACCGCGCTCGTGCATGAGTGTCCCTAAACCTTCGCCGAGGGCCTGCACGCCATAGAGGTTTAGCTCAGACGGTTTTTCCTCGGACGGCAGGCCAAACCACCACCGCGCATCATATTCGCGAAAGCCTGTGGGCTTTACGAGGGCTTGGGTTTCAAATTCAATCGTATTCGTTGCGATTGAAGGCAGAGGTTTACGGGCCATGGAAAATTTCCGTTATTTCGTCTAAACTTATTTGAAAAGGCTTTTCGTCTTTACGGGCTTGCGTTGCAAGACTTTTAGCGGGTTCCAGCCAAAGCTTTTTAAAACTGTCACAAGGCTAATTTTTCGCCGTGTCGGGCTTTGTTCTGAACGTGGACGCTTGAAAAAAC
>CAYGSV010000064.1:6083-11642 GCA_964352635.1 uncultured Algimonas sp. | reverse complement strand
CCTTGATAGCTATAGGCGTCCAACAGTTTCGCGGCGCGGTCGAGGCGTTCGGCTTGTGATTTGAATTGACGTTGAATGGCTTGTTCTGCGGAATTTGCCAGACGCGTTGCGCTTTCACCTTGTTGGCTAAGACGTGTTTCATAGCGGGTTTTGGTAAAGCGCATGGCGGCTTTGAGCGCTTTGTCCCTTTGCGCGAGGCGTTCGCCGGCGCGGCTCAATATTTGATCCATACTCGGTAGGCGTTGCAAAAGCAGCGCATTGCGTTGCGGCTCATAAAGCCGTTGTGCAGAGGGCAATCGCGCCGCCGCCAAATCTAGGCGCTGTTGCGCTGGTGCCAGAACCGTTTCCAAACGCGGGAGCTTTGCCGCCCGCAATTGGTTTTCGCGTTCCACAACAGACCGCCGCAAACCTCGCCCTAAGCGCAGCCCATAATCGGCGAGCGTTTCTTGCCAATCCGCCAAAACAGGCACAGCAACTTCGGCGGCACCTGTAGGCGTCGGCGCGCGATAATCGGCGACATAATCAATCAGCGTCCAATCCGTTTCGTGCCCGACCGCCGAAATCAATGGAATGGTCGAAGCGGCGGCGGCGCGGGCGACAATTTCTTCGTTAAAGCACCAGAGGTCTTCCATAGACCCACCGCCCCGTGCGACAATCAACACATCAGGTTTCGGAAAACCCTCTGCATGATTAAACCCTGTAATCGCAGAGGCTATTTGTTCCGCCGCTTTGTCGCCTTGAACCAAAACAGGCCAAACCAAAACATGGCTAGGAAAACGATCAGAGATACGGTGTAAAATATCACGAATGACTGCCCCCGTTTGCGACGTCACCACGCCAATGGTTTTGGGCATAAAGGGCAAAGCCACTTTGCGGGTTTCGTCAAACAGGCCTTCTGCCGCCAAAGCTTTCTTGCGTTTCTCATAAAGCGCCATGAGCGCCCCTGCGCCCGCCAATTCCATTTTTTCAATAATGAGTTGGTAATTCGATCGCCCTGGATAGGTCGAGAGCTTGCCTTCGCAAACGACTTCCATGCCTTCTTCGGGGGTCATAGACAGGCGGCTCATCACGCCTTTCCAAATGATAGAATTGATGACAGCTTTGTCGTCTTTCACATCCAGATAACAATGGCCAGAGCGCGCAATGGTTACGCGGCCCAATTCACCACGCACACGCACATGGCCAAATTGTTCCTCAATCGTCCGCTTGAGGGAAAAGGCCAATTCAGAGACTGTAAATTCGGGCGTGTTTGAACTCATAATTGGGGATGAAATAGAATGGATTTCAGGCCATGTATAGAGTAAGGACGCGATGAAATTTAGGGATTGGCAATGAACGTATTACTCATCGGCTCTGGCGCACGCGAACATGCGTTGGCTTGGAAATTAGCCCAAAGTCCACTTGTGACAGAGCTCACTTGCGCCCCTGGCAATGCAGGTATCGCAGAAGTCGCCAATATCGTCGATGTTAAAGCCGATGATATTCCGGGCTTGCTTGGCCTGATTCAGCGGGGTGGGTATGATTTTGTCGTTGTGGGGCCAGAACAACCGCTCGCCCTTGGCCTTGTGGATGAATTGCACGCCAATGGCGTCAAAGTGTTTGGCCCAACCGAAGCGGCAGCGCAGCTCGAATCCTCTAAGTCTTTCACTAAAGATTTCTGCACGCGCTATAATATCCCGACGGCTGGCTACGGCGTGTTTACAGACCTCATTAAGGCCAAGGCCTATCTCAAAACAATGAAAGCGCCTTATGTGTTAAAAGCCGACGGATTGGCGGCGGGTAAAGGCGTGGTTATTCCCGAAACGCTGAAAGAGGCCGAAGCGGAATTAGAAGAGTTTTTCTCTGGCAAATTTGGCGATGCCTCGGCCAAAGTCGTGATTGAGGAATTTATGCACGGCCAGGAGGCGAGCTTTTTCGCAATTTCCGATGGCTCCAGCGCTCTGCCTTCTAATTGCCGCGCAAGATCACAAACGTGCTTTTGATGGCGATAAAGGCCCGAATACGGGTGGGATGGGCGCGTACTCCCCTGCCCCTGTTTTTGATGAGACTGCCCTCGAAACCGTTATGGAAAAAATCATTCAACCGACTGTTTATGGCATGGCGAAAGACGGTCATCCCTTTGTCGGCGTGTTGTTCGCTGGATTGATGATGACAGAGGAAGGCCCAAAACTGATTGAATATAATGCGCGGTTCGGTGACCCTGAATGTCAGATCTTAATGCGCCGCCTCCAGAGTGACTTGATGGAAATATTCATCGCGGCAGAGGCGGGGACGCTGGATAAACTCACGGCCCCCGCTTGGTTTGACGAACCGACGGTCAATGTCGTGCTCGCCGCCAAAGGCTATCCCGGGAAGTATAAAAAAGGGACGGTTATCAAAGGCATTGAAGCCGCCAATGAACGAGACGGCATTGTCATCTTTCATGCAGGCACTAAACGCGAAGACGGAGACCTCTTAGCCAATGGCGGGCGCGTTCTCTCCGTCACCGCTCAAGCCGAAACCGTGAAAGCCGCCATTGAGAAAGCCTATGACGTCATCGATAATGTCATAGAGTGGGAAGACGGCTTCTGCCGCCGCGATATAGCGCATCACGCGCTTTGAAACATCGCCATGGACTTAGAAAAAGAACATTTTAGCGATTGCTCTCCTTACATTCTCAGTTTGATTTACAATGTAGACGACAGGGAAGTCGAAGTTATCTTTGCAAAAGATACAATTTCTTGGGAGCCATACAAACGCTTAAAAATAGCTAACGTAGTCGAATTTAAACAAGACCTACTTGATGATGCATTCGATGACGAGCTGATAGATTCAATGATGGGCTTTAGAGCATTGTCAGACAACACTTATTGCCTAACTACAGAAAAACGAGAATTAGTTATTAAGGCGAACGAAACCCCTGTGAGCGAAGTCATAGAGTAATCTAAAGCTCTAATTCCTGTAGTCGTTTCTTGGAAAAATAGTTCCTTCACACATCTGTGACGCGAAACTTCTTCGCAAAGGTTAAGAATGTGTTAACAGGTCTTATGACCTATAGAAAACTTGTGACCTCTGCCGCCGTTATTTCCTTTTTAATTGGGGGGATTGGCGTGTCTTTTAATGCTTTTGCGCATGACGAAACGCATGATAGCCATGAAGATTTTACCCTGATTTATGCGGGGCAAGTCCTCGCTGTGCCGGGGGAAGACCCGATTGAAGATGCCACTATCATTATCCACGACGGCAAAATCGTCGGTGTTGAGGAAGGCTTCCTCGAGGATGATGATGCGACTATCCTTGATAAACGCGATATGTTTTTCTTACCCGGTCTGATTGACAGCCATGTGCATTTGCGCGGTGACCGGGACAGTGGCAAGCCCGATGACGCCGTTCGCTTAGAGGCCGGCGATGTTGCCCTGACGGCGGCAGGTCATGCGCGTACGACTTTGATGGCAGGCTTTACTGCGGTTCAAGATGTGGGTGGGCCGAAAGAAATATTTGCACTCCGTCGCGCTATTGATGCTGGCAAAGTGCCGGGCCCCCATATTCGGGCGGCAGGCTCAGCGATTTCTGTCACGGGCGGACATGGTGATTTCCACGGCTTCAAAGACGATATTTTGGAAATGATGCAATCCGAGACGATTTGCGATGGCCCAGCAGAGTGCCGCCGCGCCGTACGCCAAGCCGTTAAAAACGGCGCTGACGTTATCAAAATTACAGCGACTGGCGGTGTGTTATCCGATACAAATGCCGGTACAGGTCAGCAAATTTTGGACGATGAATTAGAGGCTATCGTCGAGACAGCGAAATCAATGGGCCGTAAGGTCACGGCACATGCCCATGATAAAGGCGGCATCGAAGCTGCACTTCGTGCGGGTGTGGATTCGATTGAGCATGGGTCGTTTTTAGACCGAGAAACGACGCGTCTTTTCCGCCAGAAAAATGCGGTGCTTGTGCCAACAGTCCTTGCTGGGAAAACCGTTGAGGCTTGGGCGCAAGATCCTGATACATTCCTCCCGCCGAATAGTGTGAAAAAGGCCCTCGAAGTCGGCCCACAGATGCAAGAAATGGCCCGCATCGCTTATACGAATGGAGTCACCATTGCTTTCGGCACAGATACAGGCGTGTCCAAACATGGCGAAAACGCCAAGGAATTTGAATATATGATGGCCGCAGGTATGAGCGCCCAAGAAGCCATTCAATCGGCCACGACGGTCGCCGCGAAACATATCGGTTTAGAGAATGTTATCGGCACGCTAGAGGAAGGTAAATTTGCCGACCTCATAGGCGTAGACGGCGATCCGCTGGATGATATCGAAGAATTGATGGACGTCGATTTCGTTATGAAAGGCGGCATCGTCTATAAAGACGAATAAGCCCTAGCCGCATTTTAAGTCTCTTCTCGGCTATCCTTGTAAGCCGCCAAAGCCCGTTCGCGGGCTTTTTTGTGTTCCACGATAGGGTGAGGATAGGTCTTACCCAATGCAACGCCCGCTCTGGCTAAAACCTCTTTTGGAGCTGTCCACGGTTGGTGAATGTATTTGTCGGGGAGACCTTTTAATTCTGGCACAAATTCGCGGACATAATCGCCCGCCTTGTCAAATTTCTCGCCTTGCGTGAACGGATTAAAAATACGGAAATAGGGGGACGCATCAGCTCCACTGCCCGCGACCCATTGCCAGCTCGCGGCATTTGAGGCCGGATCGGCCTCTAGCAAAGTATCCCAAAACCAATCTTCGCCTTTGCGCCAATCAATCAATAAATGTTTGATAAGGAAACTCGCCGTCACCATACGCACGCGGTTATGCTGCCACCCTGTTTGATAGAGCTCTCGCATCCCTGCATCGACAAACGGATAGCCTGTCTTCCCCTTCGTCCACGCCTCATACCCTGCTTCATCCTCATTCCAGTTAAAATTATCGAAAGCGGGTTTGTAATTCTCGGATGCTAAAGTCGGGTTGTGATAGAGAAGAACGTAAGAGAACTGGCGCCACCCAATTTCGGACAAGAATTTATAGACGTCTTTTCCACTCTCTTGCGCGGCTTGCCAAATTTGACGTGGGGAAATCTCACCCGCAGATAAATGCGGAGAGAGTCTTGATGTGCCAGATTTATTGGACGGGATGTTACGAGCATCCGCGTAATCGGCCACAGGGCCATCAAGAAACGATTTTAAACGGTTGGCAGCCCCAACCTCTCCGGGTTCCCAATCTGCAATAATCTCTTCATCCCAATCCAAGTTTTTCGGGAGCCACCTAATATCATCAGACCCGATATTACCCTCATAGCTATTGATTTTATCGGGCGCGTCTAACGGCGGATTTTCGGCCACCCGCGGCCCAATAATCTGAGAGGCCGCCCGCCAATAGGGAGTAAAGACTTTAAAAAAATCACCGCCAGATCTGGGGGTAATTTCCCAAGGCTCGGTCAGCAAAGATCCGTTAAAGGTTTTGACGACTAACCCACGCTCTTTCAGCGAGGCTTTGATTTGAGAATCACGCTCAATCGAATCTGCTTCATAACGCCGGTTCCAGAATATTGCCTCTGCGCCTGTCTGTTCAATAATTTCATCTAAAACCG
>CAYGSV010000064.1:0-6073 GCA_964352635.1 uncultured Algimonas sp. | reverse complement strand
GCCCTTGGCGGATGATGAGCTTTCCACCTTTGTCTTTAATAGACCCTTCGAGGGATTTGAGGCTGTGGTGCAACCATACTTTCTTGGCCCCACCCTTTTTGCGCGCAGCATCTGTTTCATCAATGAATAGCAATATGAGAGGACGGCCTGTCTCTACCCCCGCCATCAAGGCAGGGTTATCTGCCAAGCGCAGATCACGACGAAACCAAATAATGGCAGGGCTTTTTGACATAATTATCCTCTTTCAAAGATAATTACGCATCACAGAGAATAAGGTTGTCTAAATGCAGAGATTATCTGCGATCACGGCGATTGCTATCATCCCGCAGGATAAAGAGCCGAGGGTCCAGACGGTCATTATATCGCAAATTGGATAGCACCACGCGTGTCTGCCCACCAAAATCATCGGATATAATCCATTCCTTGAGCGCCAGATTCTCGGCATTAAACACCATCGTAATGGCGCCTTCGACTTGGCCTGAGCCATCACGTGCTGTCACGCGCCAATCTGTTTGCGACTTTTGTAAGGCGACCACCTCTGTATCATTAGCCAGATTCAAATCTTCTTTGAGGAAATAGGCCAAAGGCGTCGCGGATAATGGCACCCGATCATAAGTTTCCAGCGCCTTATCATGCTGCACGAGCATACCATTATCCGCCACCACCAAAAGAGGGTTAGGGGCGTCATATTCAAAGCGAAGATTTTCAGGACGCCTTAGATAGACATTGCCTTGCGAGGTCGTTCCATCAGGAGAATATTGCAAAAATCGTCCCGAAAAGCTTTTGGTCGCATTCATGGCATAATCAATGCGCGCCAAATCCGCAGGCACATTCGCAGGGTCCGTAAAGGCCGCAGGCTGCACATAGCCATTCGTCTGTGGCTGATTTATTTGCGCTAACGCAGGAATTGCCACTAAAGCCAAAGCCGCAGTTATCAGTAATTTTTTCATGTCACGACTCCTTAAGAGGTGTGTTAATTTACACCTCTATAGCGTCACATCTATAAATCCAGTCTGAACGACAGGCCGGATTATAATTACAAATTGGCCAGAAAGGGCTTTAATCCCAATAGGCGGGTTTGGCGCCACGTTGACGTTTATTCTTCGGACGTTTGCCCTTAAGATTGCTCTCGGTCACATAAGATGGGGCAAATCCCATCTCATCCATTCCAGATGACATCATTTCACGCGTTTTACGATGACGTTTGGACATATTCATCTCCATCAAAACGTCTAATAAACGACCACTTCGCAACTGCCTTCAGCTGTTTAGGTCTGATGCCTATTTGGTGTCACTTATAGAAATCTGCAAGTGATATTTTTGTGAGGGCGACCTATATGATCGCTGTTTCAGGACGAGCACCGTAATGTGAAATCACTTCGGCGGCGGCTTTAGAGCCTAAATAGCCTGCATCCGCCCAGGATAGACCCATCGCACGACCAGCTAGCACACCGGCGGCGTATTGATCACCGGCGCCTGTTGTATCGACGACTTTTTCGACTTTCGCGGCAGGAATTTCGTGACGATTACCGCCCTCTAAGATAAGTGAGCCTTTCTCACTCCGCGTAAGACAAAGAACAAGCCCTTCTCGTGCAAAGCTTTTAACAGCCGCTTCTAGGTCATCTGTTTGCGCTAACGCTAACATCTCGTCTTCATTGGCAAATAAGATATCAACGTGATTACGGACCAAATGTACAAAACTATCGTGATGGCGACCCACGCAAAAACTATCTGACAAAGTCAACGCCACTTTGCGCCCTGCGGCCGTTGCGACCTCTGCGGCTTTAACAAAGGCGGCTTTGGCTTCGTCTTTATCGAAGAGGTAACCTTCCATATAGGTCACGGCTGAGCGTTTCACGAGGTCGTCTGGAACATCCGCTTTGGAAAACTCAACAGACGTTCCCAAAAACGTGCTCATGGAACGTTCGCTATCAGGCGTCACAGCAATCAAGCACTGCCCACTCGACACACCCGTTTTTGACGGTTCGGAGTGAAAATAAACACCTGCATCTTGGTAGCCTTTTAAGAGGCGTTGGCCCAAATTGTCCGTGCCAATCTTACCAAGGTAAGCAGCCCTTACACCCAGTTCGGCAATACCGACCATTGTGTTGGCACCTGAACCACCTGCGATTTCACGCGGCGCTTCTGCGAGACCAGAGAAGGCTTGACGCAGAGCGAGACGACGCTCTTCTTCGATGAGGGTCATGCTACCTTTTTCAATAACATTTTTTGATAGAAAACCATCATCAACAGGGACGATAATATCCATCAAAGCGTTACCAATACCCAACACATCAAAATCAGTTTTCACGATAAATCCTTTAATCCAACCGCTTATTATCTTGTCGCCCCGCCGCTATCGGATAAAAGGTCAAAGTTCAATTCTTATTCGGGCTTCTACATGCTGAAAATTGCCATTCTCGTTTCTGATAATATGCTCCCAGGCTTCGACAACACACGTGAAGATGTGTTTGAGCTCGATGAGCAGATGGGTAAGATTATCCCCGCGTTTGAAGCGCAAGGTATAACAGCAGAGATTTTACGGTGGCGAGAGGCCGCCGCTCAAGCTGAAAACTATGACGCCATGCTACCCCTCTTTGTTTGGGATTATTTCGAAGGCAATGAAGAAACTTTCCTCGCGGAAATGGCCAAAGTCGATGCTCAAACAAAACTGTTTAACCGCTTTGATGTGTTGCAGTGGAATACCACGAAAACATATTTAGATGAATTAGAACGCCAAGGTGCCCCAGTTATTCGCACACTAAATGTAGAACGGGTCACTGAGCGCAATGTGAATGCGGCGTTTGAAACGCTCAAGACAAATACACTCGTCATTAAACCACAAGTGGGCGGCGGCGCTTGGCGACAAGTCCTTTACAAACAGGGTGATCCTTTTCCCGCAAAAAGTGACCTGCCTCCCGAAGCCGCTATGGTTCAGGCGTTCTTGCCCAGTGTGAAAACAGAAGGCGAATATAGCTTCCTCTATTTTGGGGGGCAGTTTTCACATGCGGTCAACAAACGCCCTAAAGACGGCGATTACCGTATCCAATCGATTTATGGCGGAACGGAACAACCCTATACGCCAACGTCGCAAGAAAGAGAAACAGCGCGTCAGGTGTTAGACTCTCTGGACTTTACCCCACTCTATGCACGGGTCGATTTATTGCGCGGACGCGATGAGACGTTGAAACTCATCGAGCTCGAAATGATAGAGCCTTATCTCTATCTGCCATTCGCCAAAGGTGAAAAGGGCGAGAACGAAGGCGCGCAAAAATTAGCCAAAGCCTTGAAAAAACGCCTAAGCTAAACGTTATTTCACTTCGCCTAAAATGCGAATTGAAAAGCTGGGTATTGCGCCGCTGTCATTCGGGTTCATACTACCCGTGGGCATGAAGCGAATATGGGTGACTGTCCCGTCTTTGGGCGCAGAAGGCTGATAAGTGAAATCTACGCCGTCAGTTGAAAACTCAACGCTGTCGCTCATGTCTGACGGGCCGCCATAGGTGAACCCTAAACCCGAGGTCACAGCCCCATTCGAAAAAGCAAAAGCATCCGCACCAGACGTTATCAAAGCAATTTCAGACGGAAAGGTATCCATCAAAACCAACGTGCCATCATCAACCATTTGCCCTGGGTTTTCGATATTAATATCATATTGTACAATCGCGCCTGGAATGAGGTAATCGACAGGGCTACTGGCGTGGATTTCGGCATCTTTAAAAGCGGTGAGTTCGGAACTGCAACTCTCTGGTGCGGCCGCGGTGACAGAGACGGTCGTTGCCACGCATTGTGAGGCGCGAAGGTCAAAATTTGTCGAAGACAAATCTTGCCAAGCCCCACCCGGTGGACGCGCTTGGAAACCCACTTGACCGTCGCAACATCCTTCAAACCCCAAGGCTTCATAACGATGCCACCCTTCCGGAAGTGTGATAGAGCCTTCTAAAGTTTGTGCCGTATTCGCGTAATTATTCGCCCACCAAAGATCGCTATTCCAGTCTTCTTCTAGGGCTTGGCCGCGTACATATAAGTGACCGCCGCGGCCAAAATCAGCACCATAACGAAACCCCCAATTCCCTGCGGTAGAAGGCGTGACATTCAAGACCGCACTAATGCACCAACCATAGTCGCCATTTGTTCCGCCGACGGCTCGATTATTGAGGCCCGATACAGAGGTACGAACGCTATTATCCACATCCGTTGTGGAAGCGGCAAAAGCAGACAGAGCGTCCGCAGTGCTTACAGGATCGGCGGTAGACACGCGACTATGGAGACGGACACCAATATCAGGAAAAACCACAAGGGCATTTTCACCAGAAGGCAAGCTATTATCGCCAAGATAAATATAAATCGTTTCAGACGCGCCACTTGGTAAAGCGGGCAAGCGCACATAGATAGTTGCTGACCGCGCGGCGCTATTCCAACCTGCCACGACAAAATCGACAGGTGTGAGGTCATCATTTTCAAAAACACGCACGTCATGTCCATCAGCGGAAAAACTATAGGGCGCGGGAAAATCACTATTGGTTAAATCAATCCGTGTTTCTGCATTATGTCCGCTTGCCCCTGCTGTGATAGTAACAGGAATGCGGTGGGGGAAAGAACAGCTTTGCTCTGCCCATTCTGCTTGAGCGGCACCCGACGTGAACAGGAAACATAACATGGCCGTAAACGCGCCAAAATAGCGCGCACTTCCCCTAAGTCTCAATAAAATCCACATCATCCACACAGATAAAGGATAAATTCACTTGCTTAATAAGTGATGTATGGCGTGTGTTTGGTTAAATCCCTATCTTTAGCACTACGTCAGATTATAAGTTCCCTATGACAGAGACACTTAAGACGGATTATTTAGTCATTGGTAGCGGGGCCGTCGGCATGGCCTTTGTAGATGAATTACTTCTGCAAAATGGTGACGCCGATATCATTATCGTTGACCGTTTTGCTAAACCCGGCGGACATTGGAATTCGGCCTATCCTTTTGTGACATTACATCAGCCTTCAACCTTTTATGGCGTGAGTTCCAAAGAATTGAGTCAAGGTCTGCGCGACAAAGTGGGTTGGAATAAAGGTTTGGGCGACCTCGCCTCTGGCTCGGCTATTTTGGCCTATTTTGATGATGTCATGCGCCACACATTTTTACCAAGCGGACAAGTCCGCTATTATCCCCTTTGTTCTGTCGAGGGTAGCATTGATTCTGAAGCCACGCAAAACGGCGTCGTAGACTTTCATCATCATTTAAATGGACAGACCTACCGCGTTAAAGCCAATACGATTGTCGATTGTACTTACCTCAAGACAACAGTGCCTTCGACACACACACCGAATTTTACCTTTGATGAGAGTGTGAAATTTATCCCGCTGAATGATATTCCAAAGATCAAAACCGCGCCCGAAGGGTTTGTTGTAATTGGTGGTGGTAAAACTGGCATTGATTGCGTTTTATTCCTTCTCGAAAATCGTGTTGAGCCCGATAAAATTACTTGGGTTAAATCGAGAGATGGATGGCTCTTAAATCGTGAAAACACCCAACCCTCTGAAGATTTTTTCTTCAACACAATGGGTGCGCAGGCCTCACAGTTTGAATCTATTGCGGGGGCCAAAGATAAAGACGACATGTTCGACCGCTTACATGAAAGCGGCTACTTCTTGCGCTTTAGTGATGAGGTGCGCCCGACTATGTTTCACGGTGCCACGATTAGCCCAATGGAATTAGAAGAACTTCAAAAAGTCAAAAATGTCGTTCGTATGGGGCGTATCAGCCATATTAGTTCTGACACAATTACACTTGATAAAGGCACCGCTCCAACGAGCTCCAATCATATCCATATAGATTGCTCAGCTTCGGCCATTACAAATTTAGACCTAAAGACTGTATTTAAAGGACGTTTGATTACGCCGCAAACCGTGCGGTCTTATCAACCCGTCTTTAGTGCCGCTTTCATTGCGATGGTCGAAGCCAATTATGAGAGTGAAGCCGAGAAAAATAAATTCTGCCAAGTTGTGCCGCTCCCCAATTCCGAAGATGATTATATGAAACTGACGGCAGCCTTTATGATGAACCAATATCTTTGTG
>CAYGSV010000063.1:0-11674 GCA_964352635.1 uncultured Algimonas sp. | reverse complement strand
TCCTCCGCCTCCTCCGCCTCCGGCATCTGCGGTTACGGTTTCAGGAACGGCGACTTATGATTTCATTCCTTTTAATACGGTCACGAATGGCTTGAACTATAATGCCGTAGAACAACGCCCGATACGGGGAGCTGTTATTGATCTTTTGGATGCATCGGGTGGGGTTTTAGCGACTGCTACGACGACTGATACAGGGGCCTATAGTTTTCCGAATATCACAGCGAATACGCAAGTACAGGTCAGCGTTAAGTCACGATTGTTCAGTACGGCTGCGTCAAGCTACGACATCAATATCGTCGATAATACATCAAGCGACCTTGTCTATGCGTCTGAGGGAAGCTTGGTTTCTGTTGGAACAGCGGATCAAACGCGGGATTTAAATGCCCCGTCAGGATTTAGTACGGCAGGCACCGTATCAGGTACGCGTGTTGCGGCACCATTCGCCATCATGGATTTCATTTACGAGGCCGTTACTGATTTTCAGGCCGTTGACCCTAATCTCGATTTTCCAAAATTGAATGTCTATTGGAGTACAAATAATCGTCCCGTGAGCGGTGATGTTACGCTCGGAGAAATTGGAACCTCCTCTTACACGCGCCTAGATTTGGACGGTGACAATATCCGCGAGCAACCGACTTTACTTATTTTAGGAGCAGTAAATAATGACACGGATGAGTATGATAAGCACGTTATCGTCCACGAATTTGGCCATTATTTCGAAGATCAATTGTCTCGCTCTGACTCAATCGGCGGAGCCCATAGCGGGAATGACCGTTTAGATCCCCGTGTCGCCTTTGGCGAAGGTTTTGGGAATGCTTTGTCGGGAATGGTTTTGGACGACTCATTTTATCGTGATAGCTTTGGCACAAACCAAGCCAGTGGCTTTGATATTAACGTTGAGGGCGAAGCTATTTCGACACGCGGTTGGTTCAACGAGTTTTCTGTCCAAGAAATTCTTTACGATCTGTATGACGCCGCCGATGACGGTGCTGATACAGTAGAGCTTGGTTTGGCACCTATTTTTAACGTCTTAACGAGCGATTCTTACAAACAAGGCCGTCCCTTTACGACGATCTTCTCATTCTTAGATGCTCTTGAAGCTCAGCCAGGGGTTAATGTCGCTGATATTACGGCCCTTAAAACGGCTCAAAATATAAATGGCACAGGGCCTTTAGGTGCTGGGGAGACAAATGCTGGTATTATAAATTCTTCAGACCCCGATGGTATACCTGAGGCTCTGCCAGTATTCAAAACTATTTCTGCCGACGGTACCCCCGTAACAATTTGTTCGACAAATGATGCAGGTATAGGAAATAAGTTAAACAATTTTGATTTTCTTTATGTCACCATTCCAACAACAGGAAATTATACCTTTACAATGTCACGGACATCAGGCGCGGCGACGACTGATCCTGATTTCATTATTTTTACAGAAAATGGATTTGGGTTCGTTGCAGATAGTGGTGTAAATAATGTTGAAACAGATAACTTTAATCTAACCGCTCGAGATTATTCGATTTCTGCTTATGATTTTGAAAACAATTTTCCGCTGACTACACCGCCTGTAGGGGCGCCTCCGCCAGGTCAAGATAGTTGCTATGACTTTACAATTAGCCCGTAGATTGAGCGTAATGGGTATAAAACACTTAATCCTAGGCGTTTGTATGATGAGCGTGCTAGCCGCATGTGCAGGTCACCCGACATTAAAGGAAGCCAAGTCTAAGTCTGTTCCTTCAGAAAACATCGCGTCAACGGTGAAACCTGGTGCGGCTATCGATTTTGCTTATGAGCTCTCTAAGGACATTGCTCCATCTGAGTATGGTGTTCTTAAACTCTCTTTTACGGACTATTATGACGGTGGAACGCTAAAGTTATCGGCGACGCCAGAACCAGGTTTACGCCTCGTTTCAGAAGTCACGGAAAAAGAGTTTTCTATGGCTAGTAATGACCCGCACACATGGGAATTAGACGTTACAGCCGCTCAAGATGGTGTTTATTATCTCAATATCCTTGCCATAGTCGACCTGCCTGATGGACGTCAGACAGGACGCGGCTTTGCGGCGCGTGTCGAAGTTGGCGATATATCGAGCGGTATTGCGAGATACTCTCTCGATACAGTTCATGTAATTTCTGCCGATGGAAAATCAATTAAAATGAAAGCAGATGAAGTTATTAAATAACTTTGTCTGCTAAGGCATTTGAGCGCCATTATAGGCTTCGATTATGTCGTAAAAATCCCGTCCAGACATTGGAATATCTGTTGCCTTTGCGCTGTCTGTGATGCGTTTAAGGGTCTGTGTGCCAATAATCGGAATAACGTCCGCGCCATGAGCCATGGTAAAGGCAAGGGCAATCGCTCCAGTATTCGTGTTGTAAGTTTCAGCTAAACGTTTGATGACTTTCAGAACGCGTTTGAAACGTTTTTTACCTTTATCTGATGTGTGTTGCCCTGTTGCCAAGGCCCCGCCGGCTAATGGTGACCAAGCCAAAGCCGTCATCGATTTTTCCATGCATAAATCTAATGTGCCGTCCGTAATCGGATCTTGGCAAAGGGCCGAAAACTCTGGTTGCGTTGTTAAGAGCGGGGCGTCGAGATGGGCTTGTAACGCTCTTGTTTGTGCGGCGGTAAAATTGGATACGCCAACATAGCGCGTCTTGCCTTGATGTAGCATTTTATTCAATGCACGGGCCGTTTCTTTGAAGGAGATACTCAAATCAGGGCGGTGGATTTGGTACAGGTCGACATGGCCAGTTTGTAGTCTTTTCAGGGATTTCTCCATGGCCTCCGTTAAATAATCAAAAGACCCATCATAAGGACGGACGGCATCAATGCCGCCTTTGGTCGCGAGGAACATTCTGTCACGAAGGCTAGGGGAGGCTTTCAAAACGTCTCCCAAGACGACTTCGGCCCCTCCAAACCCACGCGTTTCGCCGAGCCCATAAATATCCGCTGTGTCAATCAACGTCATGCTGGTGTCCAAGGCTGAATTGATTTTAGCCTCTGCTTCTTTCACGGTGCTTTCTGCAAACCGCCAGCAGCCATAGGCGATAGCGCCAACGGTTTCTTCCGTTTGTCCTAATGTGACTTGCTTCATCATTGTCTCTTTTAAGTATTAAATTCGGCAGCGTCGGCAAACGCCTTTTGAAAGCTGGGGCGTTGTTTCATGCGTTTCATATAGGCGTAAAATATATCGTCTTGGCAGAGCTTATAGGCGCGCGCCCAATTTATATTCTGGCCCATCATACAGTCGGCAGCAGTGAAATTATCGCCGCAAATATAGTCTTGGCTCTCAAGGCGTTTGATCAATTGTGGTTCAACTTCATTGACGAATTTATCCCGATTGAATTTTGCCAAGGCTATAGATCTTACACTGCGGGGGAGGAGGTCTTCATTCAGACGAATCTGCCACAGCATCATGTCCATCCAAGAGCCACCAAAAGCCATCATTTGCAAATAATCGGCCCGCGCTGAATGATTATCAAGTGACGGCGCTAAACCTTTATCGGCGAACGCATCGGCCAGGAAAATCATAATGGCGATGGACTCATAAATCGTCTGTTCTGTCCCATCCGAATAGGTCACATCCAAAACAGGCACGCCGTGATTAGGGTTCTTAGAAATAAAGTCTTTGCTAAATTGCTGACCTTGCAACAACCCAACGCGCTTGACCTCAAACTTATCACCAACAAGTTCATGCAAAAGCCATTTCACCCGCGCTGAACGGGAGAGAGGGTAATGATAGAGAGAAAGAGATCGGATGGTTTTCATAGGCTTAGTCTCTATGAAAGCAAAGCTAGACAAGCAACCGAATTCGAGAGGTCGCGTTTAGTTGAATATTCATTCTTCACACTTCGCCGAAAACGTCATAGGAAAAAGAATGGCTGTATTCCGAAAATTCTTATTCTGTCTAATTGCGTGTATTCTGACATCTGTGTCTGTGGCGACAGCACAAGATGCAGAGGACCATGTCACAATAAAACCTATTCCCTCGTGGGTCTCTGAAGTGCCTTTAAAAAAAGGGGATTTTGCTCTGGCGGACGGCCTAAATGTGGGGTGGAGAGTGTTATCTTATCAGAGTAAAATAGACCCTGATACAGAGCATCAATACCAGCGTTTTGTAAAAGAGTTAAATACATCCGCCGCGGTCGAAGATCACGGAACAATATCGCTAAGTTTTGATCCGGCTTACCAAACTGTTCAATTTCACAGGGTCTCAATTTTGAGAGGCGATAAATCTGTTTCAGTACTAAAAGTGGATGGATTCAATATTTTTAGGGTAGAGACGGATCGCGATAAGTTGATTTATAATGGACGTCTTCAACTTAACTTTGCCGTTAAAGATCTGAGGGTAGGCGATACGTTGGATTATGCTTATTCAGTTCTAGGTCAAAACCCCGCTTTGCGAGGCACATATTTTGATCGTCAAAGACAAGAATTTAGCACACCTTATCAAAGCTTTTTAAGCCGTGTTATGGTTCACAAAAGCCTGCCCGCTTATCGGAAAAATCATAATAATGCTGTGGACGGGAGCGACGTTGTTGAAGGAGATTACCGAGTTTTTGACGTTAGTATTTCTGAAAACAAAGGCGATACTTATGACAATAACTTACCTGATTGGTTTTATGCGAGCCCAACTCTAGAAATATCTAGCGCACAAAGTTGGGTGGAGGTTGGCGATTTCTTTGCCCCGCATTACGTGCTAAAAACAGAAATTCCTGATAGCGTTAGCGCGATCGTTAGTGACATTGCACAAAGTTCTGATGACCCTAAAGTTCAGGCGCGTAAGGCTTTGGATTATGTGCAATCAAATATCCGGTATTTGGCGTCTGAATTAGGCGAAACAGGATTTATTCCGCGGCCACCAAATGTCGTTTTAGCGCGACGCTTCGGTGATTGTAAGGACGTGACCTTTTTGTTGAAAGTCATCATGGACGGTCTGGGCATAGAGGCCCGGCCATTACTCGTGCACACAGATAGAAAAGGCGGATTTAGTCTTGCCCAGCCCAACCACGAGGCCTTTGACCATGTTATCCTTCGTATTGTGATCGACGGTGAAGATTACTTTATGGATGCCACAAAGGACCCTCAAATCGGTGATTTAGATCACTATGACCAAGGCGCCATACAAAAAGGCCTATTATTAGACGTGGAGGGATCGCGCTTAATAGAGACGGAAAACACGCAACATCCTTGGCTTAAAAATATTTCTTACCAGTTTGATTTGTCCAAAAATGTTTCACCTATTCCATTTAAAACAGTTGAAAAACTATATGGCAGCTCCGCCGATTCATCGCGTTATTGGTTGGAGAGAGACGGGATGAATAGCTTTGAAAAATGATATTTAGATTATTACGCAGATAGGTTTCCGGGCATAAAACAGGCGAAACCATTTGAAATTTCCTATGATGAAGCCAAGGGGGAGATGGTGGTGAAGACCTTTTTCTCGATTCCTAATCCATGGAGTTTAAATGACGAGAAGACGAGGGAGACTTTCTACGCTGGGCCTTTTGATCTTGCTAATGACATGCCTGATTTTGATGGTGCTGAAAGAGAGGCTCCTTATGAAATCTCACTACCAAAAAGGATAAAACAGACAGTTGAGTTTCTACTGGACGATAATTGGGACCTCTCAGAAGGAAAAGAGGCTTTTGAAACGGAGTCCTTGGTCTATACCAAAGACGAGACTTTTGCGGATAATATTTATAAAGAAACCTATTCTTATATTGCTAAAAAAGATCATATTCTGGCGGATGAGTTCAAATCTACAATGAGTAGGATTGATGAGATCGAAGATAGTTTAGGCGTGACTTTGCAAAGGCGTGTGGCGGGTGCAAATGTTTCAGATGATGATGATTTGCCAAATTGGGTGCTCCATGTTTGGCTGAGTTTAATTTTGTTGGGTTTTATTTTTTACGTCGAGCGTTTACGTTCCAGCTTAAAGATGAAAAATGAGGCCCGACAGGGCTGGCGACAAACTTAAGTGCCATATCTTTTTTCTTATGGAACACTTCAGCTCTCGCAGGTTCAAAAAGAGACCTTTGGGCGTTTACTTAAGGGTAAAGCTGACGCTTTAATTGGTTTTAGGATTGAGCAGGTTGAAATCACCGACCCAGACGTTTTAGCCAAAAGTGGAGCGCGTTTCCATCCAATTACTTTGCGCTCTGATGATCTCAATGACCGTGTCGAAGGCACAGTTTTTGAAATCACTGAGGCTGAACTGGTGCAGGCCGACTCTTATGAGGTGGACGATTACAAACGCGTAGAGGTCACATTAGCGTCAGGTCGAAAGGCTTGGCTTTATATAAAAACCTGATGTGCCATAAAAGCTCAAGCCGAAAGGGCATTTGAGACGTAGAGACTAATATGAAAATTAAACGTGCTGCAAAATTTGGGACTGCGCTCTGTGGCGTCGCTGTTATGACAGTGTTCGGGGTCGCCGCCTGTGCGCCTGTTACACTGCTCAATACAATCACGCCTTCTGATAGTTTTACCAAGGCGAAAAACCTAAGTTATGGCGATTTAGATCGTCAGAAACTAGACATTTACCGCGCCGAAAGCCCGCGCGCCAATGCCCCCGTTCTGCTGTTTATCCATGGCGGTAGTTGGGAAGATGGGAGTAAGGATATTTATAAGTTTTTGGCAGAGGGGTTCACGTCTGAAGGCTTTGATGTTGTCGTGCCAAATTACCGTCTCTACCCTGATGCTGTTTATCCGCAAATGATTGAAGATAGCGCCAAGGCTGTGGCGTTTGCTGCTCAACAATACCCAGGCCGGCCGTTGGTCGTGATGGGCCATTCTGCGGGTGCTTATAATGCGCTGATGGTTGGGTTGAACAAAGACTACTTATCTGCAGAAGGCGCCGCGCTCTGCCAAACCGTGGCAGGGCTCGTGAGCTTATCCGGGCCAACAGGCATTATTCCGCTAAAGGAAGAACCCTATATCACAATCTTTCCTGATCGCTTTACGAAGGGTGATGCGCCGCTCAATAATGTGACAGCGCCAACACCGCCTATGTTCTTTGGGCATGGATCAGATGACAAAACGGTCTATCCGCAAAACTCAGAAGCCCTGGCTGAAAAAATAACGGCACGTGGTGGCTTGGCCCAGGTCAAAGTCTATGACGGTATGAACCACACAGATGCCGTCAAGGTTTTGTCCCGTCACTTTGACGGAGATGCGAGCCTCAAAAATGACATTATAGATTTTGTGACGGCACTGCCGCCGAAATCAAACGCGGGTTATTGCCGCTAATAATCGTCGCTAAGTTCTATGGAATATGTCTGAATGTTGTTGGGTATGACATCATAAGTATAGGGCAAGGTGAAAGCGAGATTGAGGTCTCCACTCCGCACCCAATTCAGTTCTTTGTCCAAGCCGCGTAGAATGACGCGGTATTCCGGCCCGAGCGCGTCTTTGATGTCTTTAATCTCGGTCAGAACCATGGCCATGACAGTCTCACGATATTGATACGGATTCACGACACTGACGCTGATATCGTCTGAGTTTGTTATGGTTGTCCTCCCGACCTCTTCTAGACCATCGACAAATTTACCGAGCTTGGTGGCTAGTCTGAACGAGTCTTCAACATTTTCAGGAATATCTGTTTTGACCTGCAATGTCGCCACAGATGTATCGGGGCGAGGGCCGCCATAAATGCCCTCTTCAAAGCTAGCGATTGAGAGTGGGCGCACGAAACTATCGTCCAAAAGGCTAAGCGAAATTTCAGGTTCGTCTTCTGCGGCCTCTATAATGCCCTCTACCGTTTTCGTGAGTTCCTCGAGGCGCGTACCAAATTCGCGCGAGTCATTTTCGACTTTGACTTCGAGTAAGAGGAAGTCGCCTTTGCGTTCGTAGAAAATACCCGGAGGAGACGTGACCGTATTTCCCGTATTGCTGACTATTCGGGATCCCGTCACGACGATTTCATCCATCTGTGCCCAAGCGGGTGTTATTAGTGAGAGGACTATAGTCGCTAAACTAAAGGAAATGAAATGACGCATAAAAACTCCATTTTTTTTGGAGCGTAGAAAGGGCTGATTACTCTGTAAACAAAATTCTCTTTTTACGAGAGAGCCTGGAGGTCTAAGAAACTATAGGCCGCTAGCGCGAGCAAAACTTCGCCCCATTGCTTGTGCCTCTGGACTAGCTTCATGCGGAATTGCCGACTTTAGGGCTTGATACGTAAGTTTAAATATTGCGGCTTCATTGGTATCGTTTTCAACATATTTATACCCCATATGCCATCTTTCGAATTCGCGATTTTGACAATGCCGCCTGACCATGACGGAACATTGTGTATGGCGCGTATCAAAAGATATTTTTTTGTACAAAGATTCGACAACAAATTCTTCGCCCTCTAAAATTTGTAAAATGCTACCATTATGAACTAACATCATCCCCGTAATGCCGAGGGCCTCGTTATTTTTGCGGGATTGTCGTGCAATATCAACAAATGCGTCCGTGTTTAGTGCCTCAGCGACAGAGCTTATGTAAATGAGTTGGTATATCATAAGTTTAAGGCCTAATTTAAAACACTATTATAGTGTATATTAAAATTCTAAAGGAAGCCTTTATGCCGCGCGTTGCAACATCGTCATATTGTTAACGCGGGCGAATGTTTTGAGAAGTGATTTATATTCAGGCGGGCGGGTTTTGGATAATATCTCGTTGAAATGCTCAGGGGTTAAAGCAAAGCAATTTTTAACGTTTCCAATAACTTTTTTACAATCAATTTTGCGAAGGCAGAGTTTGAAGTCAATAAAGTCCCGCGTCTCAACTGGGCGAGATATCATTGTAATTATTTTACTATAACGTTCTGAATCTGCGTAATAATCTATACTCTTCTGTATCGAATTCAGGTCACCCTCATACAAGGTTGTGTAATTCCCATCTATGTAAACAGTAAAGCCCGTATAGCCATAGTCCTTTGCATGACCGCAGACACGTTGCGCATCGTCAGTGTAAATAATAGGCGAGTTGCCCTTTTTTACATTTCCAGAGAACATGACTTGGTGGATCATTACTTAACCTCAATAAGAAACGCCCCCACAGACAATTTTCACTTAACAAGAAAATATGAATCAAACGTAATTATGCACTAATATGGTGCTAAAATTTTTTGCTGCTGTCGAAAGAGGGGAGGCAGAAATTTCTAAATTCTTACTGCTCTGGTCTCGAATTGTGATTAAGATAGACTCAAACATAATAAAACGAGGGGATTTTAGAGAATGCAAAATTTAAGAAGATTGGCTCTGCTGTGTTTGGTTCTTCCAATGCTCTTACTGTCTGCTTGTGAGGTGACATCGCTTCAAGAGGAGGTTATTGGGCCCTCTGTCCAAGTGTACCTCGTTAGGCATGCAGAAAAGACAAAGGATAGTGATGATCCAGATCTAACCAAGCAAGGACATGAGAGAGCTGCACTGTTGTCAAACATGCTGGCTGATGCGAAAATCACGCATATTCACAGCAGTAATTACAAGCGCACTCTGCAAACAGCGGCTCCCCTTGCGGAAAAGCTCGGCCTTGAGGTGGCGCTTTACGATCCTAGAGGTTTGCCTGCCATGGCTGAAAAATTAAAAACTATGACAGGAACACACCTTGTCGTGGGTCATAGCAATACGACGCCTCAATTAACAGAATTGCTTGGCGGTGACGGCCAAACGCCCATCGTCGAAGCAACGGAATACGACCGACTTTATATCGTTAACATTGCGTCCAATGGTGAGGTGAAGAGTAGCCTGCTTAGATTTGGGGAGTAGGCTACTCCGCCAATCCTGCATTGCTCGCGTAATTTTCAATGGTTTCGCGCACGGGTTCTGCGTCATTTTGAGCGACAATGTTGTCCAAGCTCTCTTTGGATAACGTAAAGAAGACATCCAAATCCTCGACACATTCGACCGGGCGGAAACCCATCGACCACGTTTCAAAAGCTGGCGCGGAGCATTCTTGCGCGTAAACGATGTGCACGTCCTTGTGTCGGGGGTCTTGTTCAATCCGCGCATAAAGTGTTTCGACAGCCTCTTTCGGGCCTTCGAGAACCTGCATAATATGGCCTTCAAAATGTAGCAGAAGTCCAGAGATATTAAGCTGCTTGTTCTTCATAGAAGAGAACATAGCAATCGTGCGCCATTCAGCGTCGCTTATGTTGTCGCTAGCATGTGAGCGGTATATCAATCGAAAAGTCATAACCTCCATACGTTATAGCCATAAAAAAGTTTCCCCCGTCTTACTGTTTCATACATCTTGCGTGATCTGACATTTCAGTGCATCACAAACGTATCCGAGGGGCCCCTGAATAAGGGCGAGACGTACCCTTTGAACTTGATGCTGTGTCAAACAGCCGGAAGGACGGAAAACGAGACGTGATAAACGAAGATATTCGACATATCGTTGAGGCTGAACTCCGTGAGGGGGAGGAGCTTTTGTGGGCTGAAGAATTGGAACTAAGGCCTATTGCTATTCGTGGCCTTTTCAAAAGCCTCTTTCCTATTTTGTTCCTGAATGTTGGTATTGCTGTTTTATATATTTCAGGCTTGGGTGATTTAAGCACTCAAACCATTATTACACTCTTGATGGCAGGTAATTTCGGCGCATTTGCGATCTTCGTATACGAAACCTATTCAAATTATGTCGTAAGCCAGGCAAAAGTAGCACATGCAATTACATCCATTAGAGTTTTGACAATGGCTTGGAATAAGCATGATGCACTTTCAATCACACAAATTCTACTTGAAAAGCTTAGTCATTACAAAACTAAAAAACAACAAAGCAAAACAGAAATTTTATTTCTAGAGTGTTTAGAAAACCAAAAGCCCAAAGCTAAATTTTTAATACATACAAATCGAAATATCTCTGAATTTGTATCCGTTATTTCACCTTTTTTGGAAAGTAATCCATCATGAATAAGCCCGTAAACCAATCTGAATTCCAAACACCCGAAGTGACGTCTGGCCCTTTGCCATCATCATCCAAAGTCTATACAGCTCCTGCGGCGGACCCGACATTGCGTGTGCCGCACCGCCTCGTGCATTTGCACCCCACGGCAAATGAGCCTGATGTGCCTGTCTATGATACCTCTGGGCCGTATTCTGACCCGAGCGTTGAGATTGACGTAGAGAAGGGGCTCGCGCGTTACCGCACAGATTGGGTTCTCGAACGCGGTTATGTCGAAGAATATGAAGGCCGTGACGTCAAACCCGAAGATAATGGCGGCGCGACGGGCCGTTTCCTTGCGCGGGAATTCCCCGTCAAAAACCAACCCTTACGCGGCACAGACACGGGCCCCGTCACGCAATATGAATTCGCCAAAGCGGGCATCATCACCAAAGAAATGATCTACGTCGCCGAGCGTGAAAATTTGGGCCGTAAGGAAATGCTCAAAGGTGCAGAAGACCGCGTTGATGCAGGCGAGAGCTTTGGAGCCGACATCCCCGCTTTCGTCACGCCAGAATTTGTACGCAGCGAAATCGCCCGTGGCCGCGCGGTTATTCCGTCCAACATCAACCACGCCGAATTGGAACCACAAATCATTGGCCGTAATTTCTTGGTCAAAATCAATGCCAATATCGGCAACTCTGCCGTGGCGTCGTCTGTCGAAGAAGAAGTCGAAAAAATGGTCTGGGCCACACGTTGGGGCGCGGATAATGTGATGGACCTGTCCACGGGTCGTAACAT
>CAYGSV010000062.1:5134-11681 GCA_964352635.1 uncultured Algimonas sp. | reverse complement strand
GCTGGTGTGTTGACAACTCGAAGTGTGACTTGCTGTGGCACGTGAGGTATTGATCTCTGATCTGTCGGAGCCGGTGTTTTTACAACACGACGTGTTTCTGTTTTCGTAACCGCTGGAATGACACGTTCTTGCGTTGCTGCAGGTGTATCGACCACACGGCGTGTGACTTCACGTGTTACCGCAGGGATAACGCGCTCAACCGTACGTGTTGGTGTTACGACGCGACGGATAGTTTCGTTGCGTGTGACTGCTGGGATAACGCGCTCTTGAGTAGACGCAGGGCGGTCAACAACACGACGTGTAACCGTATCTGTTCTGGCTGGAACAGCGCGCTCAACAGTGCGGGCCGGTGTTTTAACAACACGACGCTGAACTGTTTTTGTCACTGCAGGAATAATACGCTCGATAACGCGAGCTTCTTCAGCAAGGACACGTTTTTCGAACGTTCCCATTTGTTGACCAAAGGCCGCATTACCTGAAACACCACCACGACGTCCGCCGCCAGCACGATCGGCTGCTGCAGCTGCTGTACGTGAAAGACCATCGCGATCATCACGACCATCACTATTGGCATCGACAAAACCAGACCATCCAGAGATAGCTTGACCACTGAGTCCCGCTTGCTGAGCTTCAGCATAGGACATAACGCGGGCAGGCGTTCTTACGACGCGACGTTGGATCGTATCCGTGATTGCTGGGATAGCGATTTCACGTGTCGTGGCTTCGTTATCAACAACACGCTTTGTGATTTGACGTGTCACAGCAGGAATTGTCCGCTCAACCGTACGCGCTGGCTCTACAATCACTTGTTTCGTGATTGTTTTGTAACGCGCTGGGATAAGAACACGACAAAGGATTTCACCAGTCTGGTTCACAATAGTCTGTGTTGATTCAACAACTTGCTCAGAGACACCGTTAAAGACGGTAAACTGACCGCGTGTGTTCGTGTTAATACGACCACCTGCACCAAGTTGAGACGCATTTAGCGCTTGGCTACCTGGCTTCCACTCTTCACGGGCGGGCTCAATAAGAACGCGCTCTGAGCGTGTTTCGTATTTCGCTGGGATGACGTCGATATCAACGCGAGCAGGCTGAACAACGATTGTTTCTGTCACTGTTCTATAAGTCGCAGGGACGATTTCAATGCGAGAGCTAGCTTCTTGCGTTACGATTGTCTCAGTGACAGTTTCATACGTCGCAGGAATAACAACCAATTGATCGGCTGCGTCTTGGCGGACATATGTTTCTGTTTCCGAAGCAAAACGTGCGGGTGTCGCAACATATTCAACTGTTTGAGGCTGAACAACGATTGTTTCGCTAACAGTTTCAAACTCAGCAGGAATTGTGACGAGCTCGGTCGACGCTTCTTGAACTACAACTGTTTCAGTTACGTTTCTGAAGGTAGCAGGAACAACAACAAGTTCTGTAGAGGCTTCTTGAACAACAACTGGCTGCTCAACTGTCTCAAACTCAGCAGGTATTACAGAGTAAGCGACTGACTGAGGCGTAACAACGACTGTGTCAGCAACAGTTCTGTATGTTGCCGGAATTGAGACAAGCTCTGTAGACGCTTCTTTGACAACGATTGTTTCCGTTACGGTGTCAAACTCAGCGGGGATTGTAACTAACTCAGTCGACGCTTCTTGAACCACAACAGTTTCTGTGACGGTTTCAAACGTGGCTGGGATTGTGACGAGTTCTGTAGACGCTTCTTGAACGACAACAGGCTCTTCAACAGTTTCGTAAACGGCTGGAACAGAGACATATTCAACAGTTTGCGGCTGAACAACGATTGTCTCAGATACAGTTTCGAAGGTAGCTGGGATCGTTACAAGTTGCGTAGACGCTTCTTGAACGACAACCGCCTCTTCAACGGTTTCATAAACCGCAGGCACTGAAACATACTCAACAGTCTGTGGTGTAACAACGATTGTCTCAGACACAGTTTCGAATGTGGCTGGAATCGTCACAAGCTCTGTTGAGGCTTCCTGGACAACGATTGTTTCGTTGTAAGTTTCAAACTCAGCAGGGACTGTCACATATTCAACCGTTTGTGGCTGAACAACGACAGTGTCAGTGACAGTTTCATAAGTCGCCGGGATAGTGACTTGCTCAGTCGTTGCGTCTTGCACAACGATTGCTTCTTGAACTGTTTCGTAAACAGCTGGGATCACTTCATATGTGACGCTTTGAGGCGTTACAACGAAAGTCTCAGATACAGTTTCGAAGACGGGTGGGATGTTAATAAGCTCAGATGAGGCTTCTTGAACAACTACAGCTTCTTCAACTGTTTCAAATACAGCAGGGACTGTTTCATAAGTCACAGACGCAGGCTGAACGACAACTGTTTCAGTCACTGTCTCGAATGTTGCAGGGATTGTGACAAGCTCAGTAGAGGCTTCTTGAACAACAACAGCGTCTTCAACTGTTTCATACACTGCAGGAACTGAAACATACTCAACGCCAGCAGGCTGAACGACAACAGTATCAGTCACAGTTTCGAATGTCGCTGGGATTGTGACAAGCTCAGTAGAGGCTTCTTGTACAACAACAGTGTCCGCGACTGTTTCAAACTCAGCAGGAACAGTCACATATTCGACGCCAGCAGGCTGAACGACGATTGTGTCAGTCACAGTTTCATAAGTCGCTGGGATTGTTACGAGCTCTGTAGAGGCTTCTTGAACAACAACAGGTTCTTCAATTGTTTCATAGACAGCAGGAACAGACACATATTCTGTTGTCGCCGGTGTGATAACAACGGTATCAGTAACTGTTTCGAATGTCGCTGGAATAGTGACAAGCTCAGTTGAGGCTTCCTGAACAACTACTGTGTTCGTGTAAGTCTCATACTCGGCAGGGACTACAGCATAATCAACGCTAGCAGGCTGAACGACGATTGTGTCAGTTACTGTTTCATATGTCGCCGGAATAGTGACAAGTTCCGTTGTGGCGTCTTGAACCACGACAGTTTCTGTAACCGTACCGAATTGGGCAGGAACAGTAGAAAGCTCTGCAGAGGCTTCTTGAACGACAACAGTGTCAGTCACAGTCTCAAAAGTCGCTGGGATTGTAACAAGTTCCGTTGTGGCTTCTTGAACGACAACCGCCTCTTCAACTGTTTCATAAACAGCTGGGACTGTTTCATACGTCACAGTCGCAGGCTGAACGACAACTGTTTCAGAGACAGTTTCGAATGTCGCTGGAATAGTGACGAGTTCAGTCGACGCTTCTTGAACGACAACAGTGTCTGTCACTGTTTCGAACACAGGCGGCGTTGTCACAAGCTGCGTAGACGCTTCTTGGACAACAACATTTTCTGTCACTGTTTCGAATACAGGTGGAATAGTGACGAGTTCAGTAGACGCTTCTTGAGCAACAACAGTCTCTGTGACAGTTTCATATTCCGCAGGGATTGAAACATAATCGACGCCAGCAGGCTGAACGACGATTGTTTCTGAGACAGTCTCATAAGTCGCTGGAATAGTCACCAATTGTGTTGAGGCTTCTTGCACAACAACAGTGTCAGTCACAGTCTCATATACTGCGGGGACAGTTACGAGTTCAGTAGAGGCTTCCTGGACGACAACGCTATCTGTGTAATTTTCGTAGACAGCAGGGATTGTGACATACTCAACGGATTGTGGTTGGACAACGACAGTTTCTGTTACAGTTTCGTAGACTGGGGGAATGACCACGAGTTCTGTAGAAGCTTCTTGTGCAACGATTGTTTCGCTGACTGTGCGGAATGTTGGCTGACCTGAGTTGCTTGTGCCACCGCTGTAAGTATTAACGGCTGAACGTGAAATAACGTTACCATTCGTACCGACGAGGTTGCCATTGCCATCAATCATGCCGATGCGAGCGCCAGAGGCGTTGCGAACACTGCGGTCAGAAGCAACAGCATAAGTTGTATTGCCTAGGCGTAGTGATGTTGAGGCGGAACCGCGACCAATCAAAGTGAGTGGATCGACTGCATTTGCAGCCAAGACGTTTCCATTCGTTCCAACAATGTTGCCTTCACTGTCGACTGAACCGACGCGATTACCAGAAGTATTCGTGACCGTACGATTAGAGTCGATGTTATAAGATGTGCCACCAACTGTTACTGTTATAGCACCAAGGCCAGGAACGATTGTTCCGCCTGCACCAACAACAACAAGCTCATAGCTTTCTTCTTGAACAAGAACGCGCTCAGTAACGGTTTCGAAACGGCCGGGGATCTTTTTGATCTCTTCACCTGCTTGACGCAGAACGACTTGTTCAGTCGATGTTTCATACTGCGCAGGTACAATAACCCGAGCAAAACATTCACCAGGCAGTGGATTACCAGGTGGTAACTCCTGCGCGATGGTTGGTGCAGCGAGCACCGCGGCCGAAGCGGCCAATAATAGAGTACGTTTCATTTCAATAATCCCCAAACTCTCCAGTAACAAAAATCCACATCATGCAGACTCTCCAATAACTTAACCAAAGCTTAATGCCATGGCTAGACCTTAATCCCCTATTAAGGGGAAAACTTTCAGATTCAACGCTCAAGACGCTTTTAGGCGAAAAGGTTTGTAAAAAGACACCTCAGCGGCGTTTAACAACTCCTTATCACCTCTTGTGTCTCCATACGCCTCTTTAATCTGAACCTTATCTGAACGGAAGGCATCGTAAATTCGACGCACCTTATTTGCCCCCCAAACATTATATCCGTTAATTCGACCTGTTAACATCCCATCACTCGCTTCAAGTTCAACAGCAAGAACATGGTTCAAAGGCAAGTCTTGAGCTGCAGCCCAATGACGCAGATAAGGCGCTATTGAGGCGCTACATATATATAATGACTCGATATCGGCTTTTTTAACGTCAAAACAGGCTTGTGCGGCGGGTCTAATGAGGGGAGCTATAATGTCTTTAGCGAATAACTTTGCGCGTTCTTCCACTTTTGACTCGGGCTCAGCCTTAAAGAACCGATAAATAACCGCGGCTTTGACGGCATGTCGGTCAATTAGCCCAAGCTTGTATGAGGCAAAAATTGGCAGCAATTGGACGATTTTAAACAACCAAGGAAAAAAGCCTGCGTAATATCGCAAAAATAGGGCAAATGTATCTTTGGTCGTGATTGTGCCATCAAAATCGAACACGACTAAGCCCTGCTTTGGGGCTTCAGGCAATATATCAAGCGAATCACTTTTCACGAGTGCGATTTGCCGCAAGAGATTCCCTGTGACAAGAGGATAATGACGACAGATTAGGCTGATTTACGTGTAGGGTTAATAAGCTGTAGCTGTAAGGGTGGTAACTTGCCCATTCTTCACTAGCGTGTCGATATTATCGCACTTGATTCGCTTTGATTGACTGTTTTTATGAAAAAGTTTTTATATTCCTCTTTTATCGCAACTGTCTTTTTGTTGTCCGCCTGTAACGCCGCCAAAGTTGAGGATTCATCCAAAAAAGACGCGATTTTCATTCAAGATGTGAGTGATTTAAAAGCGGACCCCAGTGTTGAATATGGGCATCTACCTAACGGGCTTCGTTATGCGGTACGATCGAATGCGACCCCCACGAAAACAGCAACCTTACTAATGCGAATTGACACGGGCTCGATCAATGAAAGCGATGAAACCCAAGGCCTAGCGCATTTTCTCGAACATATGGCGTTTAACGGATCTGAGAATATCCCTGAGGGGGAGATGACAAAGCGACTGGAGAGATTTGGCTTGGCATTTGGGGCTGACACCAATGCGTCCACCAGCTTTTTTGAAACGACGTATCAGTTGGAACTTCCAGAAGTCGAAGAGCCTCTTTTGAACGAGACGCTGATGATTATGCGGGAAACGGCGGATAACTTAACCTTAGACGCTGATGCCATAGACAGGGAACGCGGTGTTATACTGGCCGAGAAGAGAGCCCGTTCTAGCCCTGCTTTTGATGCCTTTATTGACAGTTTAGAATTTTACCTTGGCGACACAATCATTCCTGACCGCCTTCCTATTGGAACGGTCGAAACAATTGAAACCGTTCAGGCTGAACAGTTCAGAGCCTTTTACGAGGGTTACTACCGCCCAGAAAATACATTTATTGTGCTAGTCGGTGATTTTGACACGGATTACGCGGCAGCAAAAATTGAGGAATATTTTGCAGATTGGCAAGCCGAAGGGGACGCTTTGCCGAAAGTTGACCCTGAAACCCTTGAGGCCCGTGAGGCAAGGACACGATATTATACAAACCCTGAAATTCAGACCAGTTTATCCCTGTCGACAATTCGCTCCGTTGAAGAGCGACTTGATAACCAAGCCAGTCGCCGTGACAATTTCGTTGAAGGTCTAGGTAATCGTATATTATCGCAGCGTCTCGGAGAACTCTCTCGCACCACAGATGCGCCTTTTATTGGAGCGTCAGCCAGTAGTTCGGTCATTTTCGAAACGGCTGAGATTAGCTCGCTCTCGCTTCAACCTGAAAAGGGCAAATGGGATATGGCCCTTAAAGGGGCAGAGCCAGTTTTGCGGCAAGCACTTGAGTTTGGTTTCTCTCAAGCAGAGCTCAATGAGCAGATTGCGAA
>CAYGSV010000062.1:0-5124 GCA_964352635.1 uncultured Algimonas sp. | reverse complement strand
AAGTATCCGTTCAGACATCTCCAACGCGCCGAACACCGAGCCTCGCGAGACAGATATTATCGGCCTTTGGTGGTGAACGTGTTTTAACGGACCCAAAGGATAATTTGGAACGCTTTTCTTCTTACGCTGACTTGATTACTGTGCAGGAGGTCAATGAAGCCTTTCGCAAGAAGTGGGAAGGCATAGAAACCGCCCCTCAGCTTTATCTCGCGACATCTGAAATTATTGACGATGCCGAAGCTAAATTACGCCTGTCTTTAGAAGAATCGCGTGAAATTCCCATTGAGGCGAAAGCTTTGCAGGAAGAGCTGAGCTTCGCCTATACAAATTGGGGTGAAGTGGGGCAGGTGGTCAGCCGAAAAACAATTGATGACATTGATTTCGAACAGATTGTTTTTGAAAATGGCGTAAAGTTGAATGTCAAAAAGACACCTTATCAGAAAGATGTTGTTTCTATTTCAGTCGCGATGGGCGGCGGGGAATTGTTTTTACCGCAAGATGAGCCAGGCCTAAGAATATTATTGCCGAACGCCTTAGGCTTGGGCGGATTAGAGGCCCATAAAGTCGATGATATTCGCAAGATTATGGCGGGGAAATCTGTGGGCGTTAGCCAAAGCCTTGGCACAAAGCGACTTTATCTGAACGGCACGACAGTGCCAGAGGATTTAGACCTTCAAATGGATCTTATGGCGGCCTACGCCACAGCGCCCGGTTATCGCCCAGAGGCGAAGTCACAATATGATAAATATATCAAATCATTTTATCCTACGCTCGATTCAACACCTGGCGGCGTGGCATCGCGTGATGTAGACCGCCTTTTACGCTCTGGCGATACGCGTTTTGGCTTTCCGTCTGAGGATGAAATGTTGCGTGTTGATATGGACGATGTGAAATCGTGGCTCACGCCTTATTTGGAAACCAGTGCGATTGAAATTGGTATAGTGGGCGACATCACCCCTGACCGCGCCATTGAGATTATTGCGCGAAGCTTTGGGGCTCTGCCGAAGCGTGCCGATGATTTTGAAACCCCTTCTGCAGCGGATACAAAGCTCACTTTTCCAAAGGGGAGCAAGCGGCCCGTCAAACTCGCCCATGCAGGGGATGAGAGTACCGCTCTGCTTAGAACCTATTGGCCCGCCCCAGACGGACGGGATGTGTCGTCAAGCCGTGAGATTTCTATGATTTCTTCCCTGTTCAATCTGCGCCTTACAGATGTTTTGAGAGAGGAAGAGGGCGAAAGCTATTCCCCTTCGGCTTTTTCATTCACCCCGCGCACCTATCCTGACTATGGATATATCGGTGTTTCTTTGGAGGTCTCGCCCAACCAAATCGATAGTGTGAGCCAAAAACTCGACGCTATTGCCGCAGAATTTCGGGCAGGGGACATTGATGATGACCTTTTTGAGCGCGCTATAAAACCTGCCCTTGAAAGCATTGAAACGTCATTAGAAAGCAATGGTTATTGGATGAATGTCATATCCGAAGCGCAAACAGACCCTGAACGCGTTGCGAGGCATCGTACACGCAGTGAAGCGTATCAAAATATGACAGTTGAGGATTTGAGAGCGCGTGCCCAGACGCTTTTTGATCCAAATTTAGCGTTTCGTGTACAAGTTTTACCTGAGGCTTAAGCTTAAACCCTTAAGTCTTGTTAACGTGAAAACCCCATAAAGCCTTAAGGTTTAACGCTTTATTTACCATAAATTTAGCGCATTGTGTCGCCTTTGAACAGATTTCCCCTTTTGGCAGAGCACCTGCAACGCCTTTCCCATATTTATCGGCGTTTGGAATTTTCCGAACGCTTGGATGTGGAGAATGGAAATGTCTGTTTATCTAAAACCGATTGTTAAGGATAAGACAAAGCAAGCTTTAAGCCGTTTCAAACGGGATGAAGTTGGTAACTTTGGTATTATGGCGGCGCTTTGTTTGACGGTCTTTGTCGGCTGTTTGGCAATCGCTATTGATTTGACCAATGCTTATGCGGCGAAGTCGCGTTTGCAAGATACAACGGACGCTGTGGCCCTAATGGCGGCCAAAGATAATTTGAAAACACAGGCGCAGTTAAATACTGCCGCGCAAAACTACTTTGCCATGACCTATCCCGGTGCAGATGGATCGCGCATCAAAATCAAAGACGTAAAACGCAATAATGAGGCCGTAACAGTCACGGCTGAAAATAATATTGATGCTTACTTCTCTCGCATGTTTGGCCGTGAAAACCTCGATGTTGGGGCTCAGTCGAGCGCGATCTATGCCAAGAAATCAATGGATGTCGCTTTGGTTTTGGACACAACATTTTCAATGAGTGAAAAGGGAAAATTGGCGTCATTGAAAACAGCGTCTACGAATCTTGTTAAAACCATTGAGAAACAGAAAAATGACAATGTACGTTTGTCCGTCATTCCGTTCGCGCAATATGTGAATGTCGGCACATCGCGTCGTAACGCCGTTTGGCTTGATGTTCCTGCTGACCGCGTCGAAACGGGCGCAAAAGTGTGTAAAATGAAAAGCGATATTATTAGTCGCTCTAACTGCCGCACAATTCGTAGAACCTGTACAAATGACGGTGTCTCATATGATTGTTCATATAAAAAATGTGACGTGAAACGTGGGGCCCCTTATGAGAGCTGCACGACTCCTAAAAAGACGTATACATGGAACGGGTGCGTTGGATCGCGTAAATCCCCTTATGATGAGGCCGCCGCATATAATGGTCGTAAAATCCCGGGCTTGGTCAATGTGAAATGTGGTGCTGAAATTCAGCCGCTCACAACTAACCTGAAATCGGTTAAAAGTACGATTAGTAAAATGAATGCCCGTGGTGAAACTTATATGCCTGCTGGTTTGGCATGGGGTTGGAGAGCGCTTGATAATGAACAGCCTTTGACGGAAGCGTCAAAAGCCAAGGCAGGTGTTAAGAAGTCAGAAAAGGTACTCGTGCTGATGACAGATGGCGATAATACAAAATCTAAATCAGGTATCTTCCACACAGGCGGAAACGCAAAAGACACGAATGATAAAACGGAAGATCTTTGTCAGGCCATTAAATCCTCGGACATCACAGTCTACACGATTGCCTATGAAGTTACTGACAATAAAACAAAGTCGCTTCTACAAGGCTGTGCGTCTGATAATACGAAGTATTTCGATGCTAAAAACGCGAAAGACTTAAATGATGCGTTTGAAGCGATTGGCGAAGCGTTGAATGAGTTACGCATCACCGCGTAAATTGATCCAACCGCTAAAAATTAAGCCGCCTCTTCTTTAAACAGGAGAGGCGGCTTTTTTATTAGAATTGTTTAACGCCAATCAATTGGACATTGAAAAGCAAGGTCGCATTGGGCGGGATTTGTCCGCGACCACGTGGGCCATAAGCTAAGTCACCCGGGATATAGAGGGTGCGGGCTTCGCAAGTTTTCATGTCCTGCAACGCCTCTATCCATCCTTTGATAACGCCATTAGCAGGGAAGTCGATTGTATCATTGCGCACGTAAGAGCTATCAAACACAGACCCATCTGGGAAATAGCCGTGGTAGTGCACCGTCACGACTTGCGGCCCAACGGGCGAAGCGCCGTTTTTTAAACCTTCTTGGGCAACTTGATACTGTAGCCCCGTTTCGGTCAGCATAACATCTTTTCGTTTAGCATTTTCAGCGAGCCACTTCTTGAAATCAGTCTCTGTAATTTCAGGCAAGGCGGGGTAGTCGTCATTTGTCAAAAGCTTCTCAGCAGGACAATCATAAACAATGTCTGCAGCCTTTGTCTCTTCTTCACCAGCACCGCCAGAGCAGGCGGCTAGAGCAAGGACGGATAAGCAGGAAATCGCTAAGGTTTTTGTGAATCGCATGGGTTACCTTTCTATGCGTGAAATAATGAATTAGCGGGCAAGTTCGCGCATGGCGTCTTCGAGACCAGAGAGGGTCATCGGGAACATGCGCTCTTTGCCGATAATATCTTGAATCATCTTTGTACTTTGAGAATATTCCCAATATTTTTCCGCAGACGGATTTATCCAAACGAGGTGAGGGTAGATGTCAATCAATCGTTGGAGCCAGACAGCGCCCGGTTCGTCATTCCAATGCTCAACAGAGCCGCCGCGGACGGCAATTTCATAAGGGCTCATGGCGGCATCGCCGACGATAACGACGCGGTGATCAGAGCCAAATTTATGCAGGATATCCCATGTCGGCGTGACTTCATTCATACGCCGCACATTATCCGTCCAGACTTGCTCATAGAGGCAGTTATGGAAGTAGAAATATTCCAAACGCTTGAACTCACTGCGCGCGGCAGAGAACAAATCTTCCACCTGTTGAATATGGGCATCCATAGACCCGCCAATATCAAAAAAGGCGAGGACTTTGACCGCATTGCGACGTTCAGGGCGCATTTTAATGTCGAGCCAACCTTGCTTGGCCGTCCCTGCAATTGTGCCGCTGAGATCAAGTTCTTCGGCGGCGCCTTCGCGGGCGAATTTGCGTAAGCGGCGGAGGGCGACTTTGATGTTGCGCGTGCCAATTTCTTTGTCACCGTCGAGGTTTTTGAACTGGCGTTTATCCCAGACTTTTACGGCTTTACCGTGACGGCCCTCTTTCTGTCCAATACGGACGCCTTCAGGGTTGTAGCCATAAGCCCCAAATGGTGAGCGACCCGCCGTACCGATATTTTTATTCCCGCCTTCATGGCGTTTGTCTTGGTTTTCAAGACGCTCCTTGAGGGCCTCCATAATCTTTTCAAGACTGCCGAGTTTTTCAATCTCTTCCATTTCCTCTGGGGATAGGGAGAGCTCTGCCATCTTGCGGAGCCAATCACCCGGAATGGAATGCTCGTCTTGTCCGAAAATATCGCCGATATAATCCATCCCGCGAAAGACGTGAGAGAAGACTTGATCAAATTTATCGAGGTCACGTTCATCTTTGATGAGGGCCGTGCGGGAGAGGTAATAAAACCCGTCCAAGTTCTCATCCGCGACGCCTTTCTCAACGCCTTCTAAAAGCGTGAGATATTCGCGAATAGAGACGGGGACTTTCGCCGCCCGTAATTCTGAAAAGAAATTATGAAACATTTAGTCTTGGAGTTCTTCTGGCAGGTCAGGTTGTGGGTCGGCGGGGGCCTCTATATGGC
>CAYGSV010000061.1:0-11741 GCA_964352635.1 uncultured Algimonas sp. | reverse complement strand
TTTAGGAGACGAAAATGGGAATTTTTTCACGCATGGGCGACATCATCAATTCAAACTTGAATTCAATGATTGATCGTGCCGAAGATCCAGAAAAGATTGCACGCCTTATCATCCAAGAAATGGAAGATACGTTGATTGAAGTCCGGACAGACGCAGCCCGCAACATTGCAGAACGCAAAGAACTAAGCCGTAAGGCAGAAGAATATACAGCGCGTGCTGTAGAATGGGGTGCCAAAGCGGAATTAGCCCTATCGAAAGATCGCGAAGACCTGGCCCGCGGCGCACTGAGTGCCAAGCAGCAAGCCGAAGCCATGTCTGAAGTCGTTATCAAAGAGATCGGTATTCTCGACGAAGCTGTTGACAAAGCAGATGCAGATTTGAGTAAGCTTCAAACAAAACTGGACGAAGCCAAAGCCAAACACAAAGCGCTTATGATGCGCGGTAATGTGGCCCGCGGCCAAATCAAAGTTCGCACGGTGTTGAAAGATACCAAAGTCGAAGACGCCCTCTCACGCTATGAGCGTATGGAGCGTAAAGTTGACGATCTTGAAGCCCAAGTCGAAAGCTTCGATTTAGGCGCAGGCCAAACACTTGAGAGCCAATTCGCTGAATTAGAAGCGACAGACGCAATTGAGGACGAATTATCGGCCCTAAAAGCGCGCTTAGGTGGCAAAGCGGCCAAGAAAAGTACTAAAAAATCAGGCTAACATCCTGTAAAGAACGTCCGGGCGGTCTATCCCCCTTGCTCATACCCCTTCGAACTGGTGAGCATTTCCCAACCGCTCGGACACTTGAATTTAAAAAGAGAGAGAAACACCATGGAGGATGAATTGGCCTTATTAATCCCGATCATCGCGATAATGATGCCGGTCTTTATTATCTGGACCGTCATGCATTTTAAACACCAAGATAAAAAGCTCAATCATATGAGCGGCGATGAGATCGCAGAATTAGAGCAAATGTCCAAAGTGGCAGATATTTTGGACCAACGTGTCGCCGTCCTAGAACGTATTCTCGACGACGAAGTGCCAGATTGGAGAGAGAAAAATGTCTAAGAAACCTTATAAAAAAAGTTGGGAAGATTACGACGCGAACTACAGCGCCTCAGGTGGCAGTCATAAAAAACTCCGCCGCAATAAAATAGACGGTGTCGTGGGTGGTGTCTGTGCCGGTATCGGAGACTATCTCGGATTAGACCATACGATCGTTAGAGTTCTCTTTGTACTCTCAGTGATTTTCCTAAGCTTCCCATTATTGGCTTACATCTTGCTCTGGATCTTTATTCCAAAAGACACACGGGCACCTTATCGCCGAGAATATAGACAAGCGAGACGCGCTTATCGTGACGCGCCTGATGCCCCCATCAGAACGACAACGTTCAAAGACGTTAAGTCGAAGTACCGCTCACTTGAAACACGGATGCAGGACCTAGAACAGTCTATCACATCCAAAGAGTGGAAACTACGTAGAGACTTCCGCGACCTAGAATCCTAGGTCGCTAAGGGTCTCAAACTAAAGAGTTCCCAAACCCCATTAACTCACTGACCAAAGGAGGAAACGGTCATGTTTAAATCATTCGCTATCTTTGCCGTCTTCGCGACAGGTGCCACTGTCCCAGCCGTGCAAGATATCCAACCCGTCAAAGGGGCCACACTCTCAATCGCACAAATTAGTTTAGATTGGGGCGCTGACGGTTTCCAAGCCACAGTTGCCGAAGAAGCTGACTTTGCGCTCAAGATTAAATTGAGCGGCGATAAAGCAATAACCCTGAAGTTCTAATCAATACAGAATAAGCCAAGAGAGAGACGACGTGAAACATATAGGTAAAACAGGATTATGCGCCGCAGCGCTTTTATCACTCACCGCAATTTCTGCCCAAGCCGATCCTGCGAATGAGCTTGTGATTGAAAATTTTGTCGGCACAATTAACTGGAGCAACGCTTCGGGCGATATCAAAATTACCAAGCAGGATAATGAAAAAGGTATTCGCATTTATGACGGGGATCAATTCATTATCGACGGTGAAATTGATGTTCTGAAAGGTGCGAAATGCAAAGGCTATTATGGCTCTTACGATATTAGCCTTTTTGGCAGTCGCAATAATAAAGGGAAGTTTGGAGGATATGAAGACCTTGAAGACTATCCCATTTTGGATGTTACCTTGCCCAAAGATACGCATCTTGTCATTCGTAACTCTATAGTCTTCACGGACGGTAGCCCTGATATTGCATCAGCAAATTTATCGCTCAATCATTGCGGTAAAGTAAACTTAGGCGATAGTGCGGGCGATGTGTTTGTCGAAGGTCGAGGCGCGTCAGACTTAACAATGGGTGACGCCAATGAACTCAGAACAGAGATGTCTGGTTCAGGCGACATAGAAGCAGGTGCGATTGGATTTGTTCGGTTAGAAGGCCGCGGGTCGGGCGATGTTGAAATACAACAGGCCACAAATGTTGACATTGAGATGTCAGGGTCTGGCGATTTTGAAATAGATAAGGTCGTAGGCTCCGTTATTATTGAAGCATCTGGTTCAGGTGATTTCGATATTGGTGATTTGGAGGGATCGTTAGATTTTCAGGGCTCTGGCTCAGGTGATCTGTCGGTTGATAATATCGGCGGCACAGGCAATAACCGCGTGAGTTTACAGCGCTCTGGCAGTGGAGATGTGTCCATCAATGGCGGTGAGATTTCTGAACTCTATGTTCGAATTTCTGGCGCTGTCACTGTTGATATTGATGCCACAGTGAAAGATGCGACCCTGAAAGCCTCTGGAGCTGCTGATATCTACATTGATACAGTCACAGGCTCCCTCGAACAATCAAAGTCAGGCGCGTCAGATATTAAGATTGATGAGCGTAGTTAATTAAACAGTCTGGTAGCGGAAAAACGTTGCCAGACTGATTTTGCGATGGGCATCGGATCGCCATAATAATGTGAGACGATGGCCTCCGCCAAAAGCGGGGCAAAAACAAAGCCCCGCGACCCTAATCCCGTCAAAACAAAATGCCCCTCTTGTGTTTGTCCAATCACAGGCAATGTATCGGGTGATGTCACGCGAATACTGGCGCGTGATTTTTTATTCGTGTCGGGCGTAATGCCACCGATAAATTGCCCAAATTGCGAGAGGTTTTTTTCGTCGTCTTTGCCGTGAATAACAAACGGGTCTTCGTCAGGACTTAATCGGTCATGTGTGGCGCCGACTAAGATAGAATTATCAATGGGAATGGCATACCCCCCATAGTTTACAACATCCGTTAATTCGCTTTCGGATTTCCCCCAACTAATCTGCCCACGCGAAAACCGCATTGGCCAGTCGGATAGGAGCTGTTTAATCCCAAAGCCTGCCGAAATAAATAAGGGTGCTTCGCAAGCAGGGAGAGTTGAAAGGGCTGTTTGTTCAACCGTCATTTTGGAGAGGATAGACTCTCGATAAGCTATCGGATCAATCACTAAGGCTTTGGGAAACGTGAGCGCGTAATTATCAGCACTTTCTAAATGCTCTTTCGGCAATGGCTTTTGCAATACAAATTTCTGATGCCGTTTTTCATCTGCCTCATTTTTGGGTATTTGCTTTATGCCCGTAGAGAGCGCCGCTTTTTGATAAGCTTGCAAGGCATAGAGATAACTCCCTAAAAAAAACCGACTTTCAGGGCGGTCTTGTAAATCTAATCTCGGTTTCACGAGGGCCGCCGCGTTCCCACTCGCCGCAATATGATTTGGGTCTTCAATAATCTTGGGTTCAATATCGCGCCGTCGAAAAGCTTGGGCGAGTGATAGCCCTCCAATACCTGCGCCAATAATTGTTGGAACTGATTTTTGCGAGTAAGAAAAGGCAGAGGCCTCACCCTCTAAACAGGATTCTAATCGATGACGTTTTCGTCCGAACCCTACTTTTCGCTCTACCGAAAACCCTGCCTCTTGCAAGGCGCGCCTCACATCACCGGCCACAGTAAAGGTTGCAAGTTTTGCATCTGGAGCGGATAAGCCTGCAATCTTTTTCATGACATTTACTGACCACATGTCGGGGTTTTTTGACGGGCTGAACCCATCCAAAAACCAAGCATTCGCGCACATCTCTAAATCGTCTAAACCCGCTTCAATATCATCATGAATAAGGGTCAGCGTCACATCACCAAAATGCAGGCGATGGAACCCTCTCACACGTCCCGGCCATTGCTGAATGAGCTGTTCTGCATATTCATTTAAGTCTGGCCAAGCCGTGAGAGCTTGTTTTAATTGGTCTTTGTCAAAAGGGTATTTTTCAATAGAAACAAAATGAAGATGACCGTTTTTTGGTTTTGTCTCGTCCCACATTTGCCACGTCGCGAGAAAATTCAGGCCAGAGCCAAAGCCTAACTCAGCAATCACAAAACGTTCTGTTTCTTGCCAGCATTCGGGGAGGCCGCAGCCTTTTAAAAAGACTGTGCGTGTTTCGTCTAGCCCACCATCTGTAGAGAAATAAATATCGCCAAAATCAGAGGCCACAGGTGTTTCAGGACGTGACCAATCTAATTGAGCAGGCGGGCAGAGCGTAAGAGGGCGGGGCGCAGGCATAGCGCGTCATAATAGATGCACGGATGGTTGTCATGTCTAGATAGAATAGAAAACGCCCACTCCAAATGATGGAGTAGGCGCATAAAACTAAGATGCCTTAGTTAGGTGTTTTGACGTCTTCGACCATCGCTTCGCCCGTTTCTTTCATGGCGCTCGCTTTTTCTTTCGCCTTTTCCATAGCGTCACTGCCGTCTTGTTTTAATTCGGCCGCTTTATTTTTAGCGGCCTCCATCATCGCGTCTGCTTCTTCTTCGGTGATGTCACCTGCATCTCTCAGGCGTTGGATATTTTCTGTTGTGGCATTGGTCACGGTATCCGCTGCCCCTTCAAGGCGCTCGGCTTGTGCCGCCGCATCATCCACGAGGCGTTCGCCTTGTTCCTTCAAACTAGAGGCCGTGCGTTCGGCAGCTAATTCAGCCTCTGATTTTGTGGTCTCTATTGAAACGTCGATTTCACCAGAGCTGTCTGGAACATCATTGCCACCAGAACAGGCAATAAGCGTCGTTGTGACCCCAATCAATAAAAGGGATTTCAAATTAAATTGTGTCATTGGTCTCTCTCCAATCAAACGTATCAGCCGAAAGTGACTGATGGGAGCGGAGCATGAGCGCAATTATGGCCGCTTTAGGGTCAAATTCGTGATGATTTTAGGGCAATTAAGATTGCTGCATGAGGCGTTGAAACAGGCTTTGTTCCATATATCCATCCGCAGGGAGGCCGTTGGCGCGTTGCCAGGCGCGTATGGCTTTGCGAGAATTTGGCCCAATTTGTCCGTCGACACCGCCCGTTGAATAGCCAAGCTGGGTCAGCTTGCTTTGCAAAGATTTCTTATCTTCAAAAGACAAAGGTTCATCATCACGCGGCCAGGGCGTGCGCAGGGTGGCTTGCCCACGCAAAGCGTCGCCAAGCACCGTAATACCCATCGCATAGCTGGTGGAATTATTATATTTCTTGATGACATCAAAATTCTTGAAGGTCAGGATTTTAGGCCCGCGATGTCCCCCTGGGGCAATCATTTTAGCCTCTAAAAACCCAGCGTCTTCGCTCCAACGCTGGCCTGTAATGGGGCCGACACCGAGGGCCGTCCATTCATTCACGGTTTTCTTTGTACCTTCGAGTAGAGAATAGTCAAAGCCGTCAGGAACGCTGACTTCGGTCATAACGGGTTCTGATTTACGCCACCCGTGACGGGCGAGGTAATGTGCAGCACTGCCCAAGGCGTCTTCGGGGCTACCCCATAAATCCTTATTGCCATCATTATTAAAATCGACAGCGTAGTCGCGGAATGTTGTTGGAATGAATTGTGTCATCCCCATAGCACCTGCCCAAGAGCCTGTTAATTGATCAGGGCGCACATCGCCTGCGGCAATCATATCCAGTAGGGCATAGAGCTGTTGGTTGCCGAATTTCTGCCGACGGCCTTCGAATGCAAATGTTGAGAGTGCACTGACGATATCATGATTGCCCATTATACGGCCATAGCTCGTCTCTAGTCCCCAAATAGAGGTCAGGATATGACGCGGAACATTATAACGCGCTTCGACAGCATCAAAAATAGCGTCTGTTTCCGCTAAGCGCGCGCGCCCCGTGTTTAAACGGTCGGCAGAGGCCGCATTATCGACATAAGACCAGACAGGCTTTGTAAATTCAGGCTGTTTACTATCGCGGTCTAGCGCGAGTTCATTAATCTCGGCGTCTTCAATAAGTGATGTCACCATTTCACGGTCATAACCCTTGGCGATGGCCTCTGAGATGAATTTGACTTTCCAATTATCGAATCGCTGGCTTTGGCTTAAGGAGTCAGCCTGAGCTTGAGGCAGTGTTGATGCGGGAACGGTCTGCGCCTGTGCATCAGGGGAGGCCGCGCACCCTTGTGTCAGGGCGGCCATGCCAAGGATAATGAGGCTATATCGGATGTTTTTCATCCTTAAACCCTAGCAAATTCAAGGGAATCCGACCAGAGAATTAGTATGACAAGGCCGTCATCGTGGTTAATAGGTTTTAACGCTTAGATTTGCGGGCTGAATCCGTCCCAAATTGCAGTTTTGCGCGTTGACTTGCACGCTCTCACTCCGTATAGGCCGCGTTCGAGATAAACATGGCGTCTTTGCACCAGTAATTACGCCCGCTAGAAAGACAAAACGATGAAAGTCCGTAGTTCACTTAAGTCCCTTAAGAACCGTCACCGCGATTGCCAAATCGTGCGTCGTAAAGGTCGTTTATACGTGATCAACAAGACTGATCCACGTTTTAAGGCCCGCCAAGGTTAATTACTTGGGGCATTTGCCTCTTCACATTAAATTGCGTCAATTGGCGCATGTAACATGTTCAACGCCTCTTGCCTCTTATCGCCGGAGGCGTCAGTGTATGTGGGTGTTGAAATTTATTCCGCATATCTTGGCTCTTTGCATGTTTGGATTGGCGCCAGTCGTCTCCCACGCGCAAATTGTGACGCCGCCAGATGAACAAGAGCTTCCGCCGCCTGAACCTGTCTTGCCTGAACTCCTTCAACCCAGAGAGGGCGATACGCCTGACGAGGCTAATGAAACCCCTCTCATTGGAAAACCTGATTATTCGCGTCTCTCTGCAGAAGAAGAACGCACAGTGCGATTGGATGCCCTTTTCGTTCGTTTGGCAGAGGCAAATGATGAAGCCCAAGCGGAGTTGATTGCCGAAGAGATTTGGGCGATTTGGCTCGACAGTGGCTCGGCCTCCATCAACTTTATTTTGCGTCGTGGCACGGCCGCGCAAGGACGGGGTGAGATGAGCCTTGCTCGCCGAATGTTTGACCAAACCGTGACGCTGCAACCTGAGTATGCAGAAGGGTGGGCCAGATCAGCGCGTCTCGCTTTACAAGAAAAAGATTTGTCTCGTGCGCTCACGGAAACGGCAATGACACTAACGTTGGAGCCGCGTCATTTCTATGCCCTTTGGACGATGGGGAATGTCTTTGAGCAATTAGGCCGTAGCGAAGAAGCGCTTGAGGCCTACCGCGAAGCCAATAAGCTCCATCCGCAATTAAAGGCGGTCAAGGACAGGCTAGACGCGCTCGAAAGCGCGATAAATGGGGATGTTCTTTAACATCCGAACGCGGCGAACGCAGTGAGTTAGTGAGGATGCTGCGACCTAGTATAAAATTATATATTCAGGAAAGCCTTGGCTATTTTCGCCCTCTCCCATTGGGAGAGGGTGCTGACAAGCGGGTGAGGGGTTAATAAAATGAGGTTTAGTCCCCCTCATCCGCCCTTCGGGCACCTTCTCCCCAGAGGAGAAGGGGAAGACGTCAAGCCTGCCAATCTAATACTTGTTTATTCCGTTGGCACTTTCGCAGGTCTCGCCACATCCTCTAAATTTTCATCCAAAATATGCGCGGCGTTAATCAGGGTCTGTACTGATTTTTTATAGAAGCCTTGCGGGATAGTCTCGAATTCATCCGTTGTGCGGTGGTAATGCGGGTGATCGGCCACGCCAAAATAACCATAGGGAATACCGACCGCATGGAACGGGGCGTGATCTGATTGATTGGTCCAATCATTTTGTCCATCTTCGGGGCGATCATTCCCAAATAAAAGCGTCAAGCCTGTCCCTTTGGCTGCTTTTTCTATCAGCGGTTTGGCCTCGGGATAATGATACGTACCTGAGTAATAAATCTCGCTCTCATTTTGTGAGACCATATCGAGGTTAAGGTTAAACACAGGTCGACCATTGAAATAATTATCAGCGACGAGGGCGCGTGCGCCTTGTAGTCCGCGTTCTTCGGCATCGAGCCAAGCAATCATGATGTCATGTTTGGGCGGTGTGTCTTTGAAGCTTTGTGCGATAGCAAAAAGGGCGGCACTGCCAGACGCATTATCATCGGCGCCATTATAAATCTCGCCGTCATCGCGTGTACCAAGGTGATCATAATGTGCTGTAACCACTAAGAGCGGCCCTGTGTCTCCATCATCCGTATCAAACAGACCAATCAGGTTGGTACCTTCTAGTTCTGTCGCCGTTTCCCCTTCACGTGCGCGAGGGGTGAAGGCAAAGACTTGCCCTGTCGTTGCATCGAACACGCCGAGTTGTTTAATTTCGTCTTTCAGATATTCGCGCGCTTTATCACCGCCCGCTGTGCCTGTCGCGCGACCTTGCATGTCATCCGCCGTGAGGGTTTCAAATACACGCATCGCTGTATCCATTTGCGCGTCTGGCGCGACGGGGCCTGAACAGGTTGCCAGAGAGGCGACTGAAAGCGAGAGCACTGATAATCCAATAAAGTGTTGCATGATTTAATCCGGGAGGTTGGTTGCAAAATAACGTCTGGCATTTTCGCCCATCACTTTACGTAATGTGGTTTCATCCATGCCTTGCGCTAAAAGTTCATGGGTCAAGACGGCGAGTTCTGATGTGTCAAAGGCGGTGGTCACAGATCCGTCAAAATCGGACCCAAGTGCAACGGCGTCGGGGCCCAGTAAATCAACAGCGTGAATAATCGCGGCGGCAATGCCTTTAGGGGAGATATCACAAATCACACCGCCAAAATAACCAATGCCGATAATCCCACCACGTCGCGTAATTTCTAGCAAAATATCATCGGGCAGGTTGCGGTTAGCGGTTTTGGGGCAATGGCTGATGGTCCCACCATGGGATATAAAGAGAGGGCGTTCCGTAATCGCGAGCGCATCTCGTACACTTGCCACAGAAGAATGCGCGACATCAATCAGGATGCCTTGACGTTCCATTTCGCGAACAGCCTCTTTGCCAAAGTCAGTCAGGCCGGCTTGGCTGCGCCCATGCATAGAACCGCCCAATTCATTATCAAAGAAATGCTGTAAGCCCATAGCGCGGTAGCCTTCATCATAGAGCCGCGCAATATTCTCTATTTTTCCTTCGAGCGGGTGCGCACCTTCGGTCAGGAGGAGACCAATTAAAATGCCTTCAGCTTGGTTTAAATCAGACTTCGTTTTGGCAACCACCAGATTATTTTTCTCTCGCGCCGCAAGCTTGTGCAGTCTCTGCGCTTGGAAAGCGGCGCGTTCATAAATAGAATCCCATGTCCGCACAGGCCATAGTTGCGCCTTTGCCAACAGCGTAATGTCATCAGGCGCATCGGCGTCATTTCCATCGAAGTTCAAACCGCGAGGGGATTTGGTGACAGCGGAAAAGACTTGAATATTCACGCCACCTTCGCGCAAACGTGGGAAGTCGACTTGCCCATAATTATTGCGTTTTTCAGGGTTACGACGCCATAATAAATTATCCGCATGAAGGTCCGCAATCAGGAGGTCTTTGTGAAGGGCCTCTGCCTTTTCTGATATAGGGTAGCCATCATGCGGGAGAACTTTGTTTAGGTCTTTATCAACGCCAGGCACAAGAATGATAAAGACATAAAGGGCTGCCGCAATAAGGAGCGAGAGAATGAGGATAAGCACATATTTCAAAAATGTTTTCATTAACTCCGCCACTTCAGCGTTTTGGCTTTCACAGGATTGATAAAAGCGTCGCCGGATTTACGTGATTTCGACCAAGCCATTTTCAAGGCGAAAGACCATTTCGCTTGGGTGTCCGCATCTTCAACTAACATCAGTGTTGGGTCTTTTTTCAAACCCATTTGCTGGAGATCCACCATACGGGCATCTTGGCGGAGAAATGCCCGTGCGCCCATGCGGATGATGGGTTTGAGTAATTTAAAAACAAAATGATCAGTGAAGAATATTTGTCGAATTTCTGTTTTCGTTTCATCAATTGGTGTCACGGCGGTGAAAGATAAAACGGTTTTCTTTCCGATTTTAATCTCTTCTGTGCGGATACCGGGCAGGCGGAAACTGATTTCTGTGACAGGTTTTCCGCCCAAAAGCTTATAGGCAAAGCTATTGGAGGACGGGCTGTGCGGCACCATTGAAAACCCACGTTCGCGTGGTTCAAACTCTTTGCTCTTCTCGTGCATGGAATGCTCTGAGCGCCACCACCATTGACGATGGACGTAAGGCCCATGAGCAGGATCCATCAAGCCAATGACCGCGTGATCGACATGACAATTTAGAATGAGAGAATCCTCTAAGGTCGCCTTTCGATTGGCGAAAGGAAACTGCGGCGGCTCTATATCGGGTGTGTCAGAATATTTTTTATTGGTCGAAATGAAGACCCAAATAAGCTGCCCGTCTTCGCGTGTCGGAAATGTACGTACAGAAATTTTCTCAACGGCCATATCTTGGTCAGAAATAAGAGCCGGTATTTCTTGGCATGCGCCGTCTTCAATGCCGAAACGCCAGCCATGATAAGGGCATTCCACTGTGCCTGATTTGATGCACCCTGAGGATAAAGGCGCCGCTCGATGGGGGCACACATCGCGCATCGCAAAGGCTTTGCCCTTTTCATCTCGTCCTAATGTGATGGGCTCGCCCGCAATTTCGCGCCGCACCATTTGACCCGATTTCACATCCGTAGATAGACCCGCGAAATACCAAATATCAAATACAAACTCGGATGTCGAAGCCGCCATAAGATGTCTTTATTCGTCCCTATTCGCCCTTACTCGTCGGCAGGTTCAGCTTATAGAGTATGGTCACGGCGCGCAAAGTAAAGACTAAACCCGCACCCAAAGACAGGCTGATAAGCTCTGATAGGCCTTGCTCGCGTGAGAGATAATACACGATGGCCCCTGCAAAAGCGGCGGTGGCGTAAATATCGGCTTTTAAGAGCATGGGGGTTTCATTGCAAACGACGTCCCTTAATAACCCGCCTGCTGTAGCCGTAATCATTCCCATTATTGCACAGATTAAGAGACCATAATCCAGAGAGTAGGCCTTTGATGCGCCGACCACGGCAAAGAGGGCGAGGCCCGCAGAGTCGAGCCAGCGTAGGCTCCTGAACTTTGTCCAGAAGCGAGGCGCCAAGAAGGCGGCGACGCCTGCGCCCGTAGCAATCAAAAGGCTAATCTGATCATCAAGCCAAAAGACGGGCTGGGAGAGTAAAATATCGCGCAAGGTTCCACCGCCAATAGCTGGTAAGAGCGCAATGACAACAACGCCAAAAATATCCATTTTCTGCCGAATGGCGATAAGCCCGCCTGATAGCGCAAAGACAAAAACACCGACCCAATCAAACAAATCAAAAATGAAGGCCGAAGTCATAGCGCCATCTTCCAAATATCGGCAGGTGTTTGCCCCGCCTCTCGCAAGCTTTGCAATGTTGTATCTAAATTACGC
>CAYGSV010000060.1:0-11760 GCA_964352635.1 uncultured Algimonas sp. | reverse complement strand
GATATGGACGGCGGCCTGTTTTATTAATTGGCTTCGCTATTTTTATCTTTGCCAGCCTTGCGAGTGTTATAACAACAAGTTGGACGGCGCTCGTCATATGCCGTTTCTTTCAAGCCGTCGGTGTAAGCGCGGGAACGGTGACAAGTCGCGCCATCGTCAATGATGTTCAGCCTCGGGAAGAGGCGGCGATTACGCTCTCCTATATCTCTATCGCAATGGGGGTTGGCCCCATCTTAGCTCCCATTTTTGGTGGGCTGTTAGACAATAGCTTTGGTTGGCGCAGTGTCTTTTTGGGCTGCTTTATAGTGGGCGGCATTATTTGGGTGATGGGCGTTTTACGCCTCCCCGAAACAACGCCAAAAAACAAAGAACCCAGACGCATATTATCGGATTATTCGCGATTGCTCCGCAGTCCGCAATTCATTGGATATACGCTGATGTTTGGTTTCGGGCAGGGCGTATTTTTTGCCTTCCTACCATTTGCCCCAGATTATTTTGAGAATGTTTTAGGGCTAAGCACCACAGTTTTCGTAAGTTCGTGGATTGCGTTATCTCTGGCGTTTATGACGGGATCATTGTTGGGGACACGCCTAACGAGTCGTTATAGTATGGATAAAGCCATTTTATGGGCCAGCCTTGGGTTGATTGCAGGTGTCATCACACAAGTTATCATTTTATTGTCCTTTGGCGCGGGTGTGGTGCCTTTAACGTTTTCATTGATGCTGCTGATGATTGGCACAGGGCTTATCTGCCCTTTGTCTTTGGCTGGCTCCATAAGTTTTGACCCCAAACTTGCGGCGACAGCGGCGGGTTTATCAAGTTCAATAGGTTTGGTTTTGGGAGGTGTGTTTTCCGTCGTTTCGGGTAAGGTCTATGATAGCACAATTTGGCCATTCATTGTTTTGGTTGCTGTGGCAGTATTAGGCAATATGTTCGCTGTCTGGTTAACGCGAAAGGGAGCAAAATTATGAGGTCTATATTGGTTGTTGTTTCCTTGGCACTTCTAATTGGGTGTGCGAGTTTAGCAAACTCACCTAACAAAACAGAACCGATCGTTAGCAAGCCTTGGGATATTGTTCGTATCGGAACTTACAATAATAGTGACTTTGCCAGACTTTTTACTGAAATTGGCGGTTATGAAGCTGTAAATTTTGGAGGAAATTTGGTTGGTTTAGTAAAAGGGGATGAGGGTGCCCAAATTATTCTTGAACAGTTACCTCCGGATGCTCCACAGGCTCGCCCTCCAGATGCTAAGAGTTGGGAGCCAGGTTGTTATTGGTCACTCATGATGCGTGCAAAGAATATTCCGTCAATTGTCGAAGATGCTAATGCCTTGGGGTGGGAGCCTAAAACACCTGTTGCCTATCTGGAATTTGGCCCGTCGAAGTTAAATGTTGTCGTACTTACACATCAGGAGACTGGGGCTCAAATACAGCTTTATGAACGTCTAACGACGCCTTTGCCAGAAGACTATCCTGAGTTTAAACGCTTTGGTGTTCCCTTCAACATAATGCAAATGGCGAGCAATCGTGATGAAACATATAAGTTTTTTACTGAAAAATTAGGGTTTGCAACATGGTATCATGGAGAGCCGTTTGTGTCTGAAAAAGAAGAAATCATGCCATTAGGGATTCCTGTGAAATTAACAACGACTGTTCCGTATCGTGCATCTATTGTTTCACCTTTAAAAGGCATGGAGACTGGACGTTTTGAAATGATTGAAGTCATGGGGAGTGAAGCTGGGCTGACGGGGCGAAATTTTGCGAACAATTGCAATGAGAAAGCCGTCGGTATTACACAGGTCGAATATATAATACCAGTTGGATGGAAAGATATCGGATGGCATAACAGTCTTCACGAAAATTTTCCCGAGGCCCCACTTGCAGGAATTCATGGAGGGGTTATTTTGAAGTCCCCTGATGGAGCAGAAATCAAGATCACTACTCCCCAAGTTCATGACAATAACTGAGACCCTAGTCGATATATTGGATCGTCCGATTTTAGACGCAGATAGGCAACGCGCCGCTCTACTTTTACTTGATTGGACGGGTTGTGCTGTAGCGGGACGACAAGAACCTGCGGGCCAAAAGGTGGCTGATAGTTTTCCTGGTGAAATTGGAAATTGCATACGTATTGGTTCCTCTAAAGCTTCGCCACAAATGGCGGCGTTTCACAATGGTTGTTTGGGCAATGTTCTGGAAATGGATGATGTTGATAAACGTGCTGTCCTGCATGCGGGGCCCACGGTTATTCCCGCCGCACTGGCAATGGCAGAACACGTTGGCGCGAGCGCTCAAGCGTTTTTAGAGGCTATTATTATCGGCTATGAGGTGACCATTCGTATTGGTCGTGCTGTTGGGCCGGGCCATTATGCTTATTGGCATAATACGGCCACATGCGGTGTGTTTGGCGCGGCAGCAGCGGCTTGTTCTCTATTAGAAGGAAGTGATCTGGTCTCTGCTTTGGGCCTAGCAGGTACACAAGCCTCGGGTTTTTGGCAGACACGACACGAAGCTGACTCCATGGCAAAACAGCTCCACGCAGGACACGCGGCTCAGGCAGGCGTGCAATCTGCATTATTATCGGCGCAAGGATTTCAAGGCCCACGCTCTATTCTCGAAGGAGAGCAGGGCTTTTTCGCAGCGACATGTCCCGGCGGTAATCCAGATGATGTTTTAGCGGATTATGGAGGGGAGTGGCTCATCCATCAAACCTCCATTAAACCCTATCCCGCCTGTCGCCATGCCCATGCCGCAATTGATGCAGCGAAGCTTGTTGAGGATTGGGATGGGAAAGCACCTATTCTGGTTGAAACTTATTCGGACGCTTTGAAGTTTTGTGATCGTCCTCACCCTAAGACTATCATTGATGCTAAATTCTCCTTGCAACATGCTGTCGCTCTTGTCCTCGCAAAACGCAATCTTTCATTGGATGATTTTGAGTTAGACGTGATTAATCACTTACAAATCAAGGCGATCCGTGATTTAGTGGAAGTTAGGGCGGGAGAGCGCTTTAATGAAGCTTATCCTGCGCATTATGGTGCGGCGGTTATTATTGGGGAGAAACGCTATGAAGCGAAGGACGCCTATGGCGACCCAGAATTTCCCTTAGACGATGGTGAGCTTTTTCGAAAAGCGGTCAGGCTTATGCAACATGGTAATATGACGTATGAAACTGCTAAATCTCTTTGTGGCAATGCGGCGGCATTGAGCATACCACCAGCAGAGTTAGATGATTATCTTAGGCGTCTTCCATGAGTGAAATCTCTCAAAGATTTGCGAATTACGCGCTCACGCAATCCGTCTTTTCTGACAGTGCTTATGACAGCGCTAAAACCTTTATTCTCGATAGCTTAGGTGTTGGCATCGCAGGGTCAAAAGCGCCTTTTCGTGACGCCGTATATAAGGTCATGTCGTCTTTTGGTTCCGGCGAGGACGCTTATGTTTGGGGGCAGGGTAAACGCGTTCCCGCTGCCTCTGCGGCCTATATGAATGGGTTTCAGATACATTCTATGGAATTTGACTGTGTTCACGAACCTGCCGTCGTGCACCCTATGGCGACGATTTTTGCGGCTATTTCAGCCGAGGCGGAACGCCAAGGCGGCATAAGCGGTTTTGCGTTGATGGAAGCCGTTATTATCGGTGTTGATGTTGCCGTAGAAATGGGGGTTGCCGTTCGGTCTCCGTTAAAGTTTTTCAGGCCCGCTACGGCAGGGTTATTTGGGGCTACGCTTGGCATAGCGCGTTTGCGAGGCTTTGACGAAGCAACGGCACTTTCGGCGATGGGCTGTGCTTTGGCGCAATGCGCAGGGGTTATGCAGGCCCATGTCGAAGGCAAACCGACATTGCCGGTTCAAATCGCAGGGGCAGCACGGGCCGCAGTCGTGGCCTGTGATCTTGCTGAGGCGGGGCTTTATGGTCCAGAAAGCGCACTTGAAGGGCCATTCGGTTATTTTAATATGTTCGAAGATGAGGTGGATGTTAAGTCTGCAGTAGAAAAGTTAGGAAAAACCCACAGAATTACAGAAGTCAGTTGGAAGCCTTTCCCAACAGGGCGCGCGGCTCAAGGCGGTGTCACACTTGTCCAAGCCTTAAGGGCGCAGGGCGTCACCCTTGATAATCTGGAAGAGCTGGTTTTATCTGCGCCGCCGATTATTCCGCGCCTCGTGGATAGGCCAATCACAGATGATATGTCAGCCAATTATGCGAGACTATGTTTTCCCTATCTTGCCTCCATCGTGTTGATGCGAGGCGATGTAGGTCTTGATGATTTCACGGATGGCGACCTTAAAAGTGATAGTATCAAAACGGCCTCGGCCAAAATAAAAATCAAAACGAACCATATAACTGATCCGGCTGAGTTCGTACCGCAAAGTGCGATTGCGCGGCTTAAAAACGGGGAAGAGAAAGTGGCTATGGTTGGGAAGCTCTTTGGTTCACCCTCAGACCCCCTTTCAAGACAACAACATCTAGATAAGTTTAGGAAATGTATCGACTTCGGATTGAGTGATGTCAAAGCGCAAGAGACGGCAAACAGGCTCATAGAGCTTGTAGATAATTTGGAGCGGTCAGACGATTGCAGTGAGATATTCTTGCTTGCATCAGGCCTATAGATTTATGCACGCGACTTACTTTGATTTCGTCAAGCCGGATGAACTTCGTGCTGATCACCCTATTGGGGATGAGTTTCTAAGTTTTGCGAAAAACATATCGCGGGACGCGCTTTTTGCGCATCAAGACCGCTTGTTCAAAAAGATGCTATTACGGGCCTGGCAAACGCCTTTTTACCAAAAATTATGGGGTGATAAAGGTATCGAGCCTGGCGATATCAAAGGGCTTGCGGATATCAATAAGCTCCCGATATTTGATAAATCTGATATTATGGCGAGCATTGAACGCAATCCTCCCTTTGGTGATTTTTCAGGACTTGAAAGCTACCCCGCTGATCAACAACCCCCTGTGAAATTTCATACGACATCTGGCACAACGGGTAAGCCGCAAGTTCTCTTATTTGGGCCGAAAACCCGCGAGGTGCAGAATCTACTTCTTGGTCGCCTCTATACGCTACAGGGTATTGGTCGCGGTGATGTCGTGCATTCTGTTTATGGCCATGGTCCGATCAATGGCGGTCATTACGTACGCGAAGCCGTGACGCACTGGACGCAAGCTATTTTTGTCTCGGCTGGCACGGGCGTCGAAACACGGTCCATCAAGCAAGTGCAAATGATGGCGGATTTCCAAGCCACAGCAATCGTTGGGTTTGCGGATTATATCAAAAAACTCGCGCGTGTCGCCAGAGAGGCAGGCTTAGAACCTGGTGTCGATATTCCTGTACGCACGATATCTGGTCATATGGGTCGTGAAGATAAAAGTAGCGTTTCAGAAATGTGGGGCGGTGCAGAATGTTATGATTGGTACGGCGTCGGCGATACGGGTGCCATTGCGGGTGAGGGGCCAGACCAAGACGGGCTGTATGTTATGGAAGACGCGCAGTATCTTGAAATCTGTGACATTGATACGGGCGCGCTCGTCAAAGATGGTCAATCGGGCGATATGGTTTGCACCTGTTTGTTCAAAGACGATGTATATCCAATCATACGCTTTAACACACATGATGTGTCCGCTGTACGCGCAGGGAAATCTTCATTAGGTCTAAATTATCAACGCATTGAAGGGTTTCTTGGACGCTCTGATAATATGGTGAAGCTAAGAGGCATAAATCTCTTCCCGCAAGCCATGGGGCCTATCATGGAGAAGGTTGACGGATTTGCAGGTGAGTTCTTCTGCAAAGTTGAAAGAGATGCACAAGACAGAGACGAAATGACTGTAATCGCTGAAAGCCGCACAGGTGATATCTCTGACAAATTGGAAAAAGAGCTGAAATCTGTGTTGGGTATTGGGATTAGCGTGAAGTGTGTAAAACCTGGTGATACGGCAGAAACAACGCAAGTCGATGTGCGCCAGAAACCTATCCGTCTCGTGGATACGAGGTTTTAGGTGAAGCCCTCAAAACTGAATGCTGTTCTGACATGGTTGGAGCGCGACGTTGAAAACTCAATCGGTGTCAAAGCGAATATTGCCGTTAAAGGACAGGCCTGTCATGGCGGCATTAAAGCCTATGAAAACGATATAGCCACAGAGGACGCTCTCGTTGTAAGGCGCTTGCGCGATGCGGGTTATAATATCGCGGCTATACTGAACATGGAAGAGGGCGCATTAGGGGCTCAGACAGATAACCCTTGGTTTGGAAAAACACATAATCCGTTAAAAAAAGGGTTTACTCCGGGTGGGTCATCTGGCGGCTCATCTGCGGCTGTTGCAAGTCACTTAGTCGACATTGCGCTCGGTACCGACACGATGGGATCTGTGCGTATTCCTTCGGCTTACTGCGGTTTGTGGGGGTTTAAACCCTCCCACAGTCGAGACATGCTAAAGGGTGTGATGCCCTTATCACTCACATTGGACACAGTGGGTGCACATGGTCATACGCTTGATGATGTTGTTGAAGTCACAGAAGTCATTTGCGCCCAAGATTTTCAAAACGGGAAGGCGGGTGAAATTGTTCGATTAGAGTGGGACGATAATGTAGATTGTAGCGATGATGTAACTGCGGCCTTTGATGCCTTTGTGTTTAAGCAAGGCGCGTTGGAGGCAACACATCTAAAGCCTTATAAGTTTGGAAAGTCACGTAGGGCAGGGCTTATTTTATCTGAAGTCGAAGGCTATGCGGTTCACGCAGAAAAATTAGAAAGCCATGCCGAAGGGTTCTCAGATTTTTTTAGGAGCCTTTTAGAATATGGACGGGACATTGATTTAGCCCGCATTGATGTAGCCTATGCACATGTGAAAGCGCTCAGAGAGGCTAGCTTCCCTGATTTTATTTTGATGCCGACAGCGCCCCAAACTGCTTTCAAATTTGGTAGTCCTGTCCCCGCTAATCAGGCTGACTTCACCGCTTTTGCTAATCTGGCGGATAGACCTGCCATCCAATTTCCAATCGGTGAGGGGGAGAACGGCCTGCCCATCGGCGCGCAGATTGTTGGGCCAAGAGGTCGTGAGGCGGATCTTGTTGCAACCGTGAAGTCGCTGAAGTTTTAAAAATTAGGTTTGCGCTTTTCTAAGAAAGCCTTGTAGCCTTCTTTAAAATCTTCACTGGAAAAGCCGTCCAAGAACCATTTTTCAGTCTCGGGTGTCTCGCCACGTTGCCCCGCTTCATAAGCGAGAAACATTTTCTTGGTCTGACGATTGGATTGTGCTGACGTATCGCAAATCTCTTGGGCGCAATCAGTGACGGCTTTGTCGAGTTCATCTTGTTTCACTCGCTTATTAACCAAGCCGATTTTTTGGGCTTCTTTTGCTTGGACAAGGCGAGCAGAGAAAAGAATATCTTTGGCATAGCTGAGGCCAACCGCATTTATCAGGCGTTCGATATCTGAGAATGGATAAACAAGGCCGAGCTTCCCAGGTGTAATCGCAAATTTAGCGGAATTATCTGCGATGCGGATATCACAGGCGAGGGCAAGGCCACATCCACCGCCCACACAGGCGCCTCTAATTTTGGCGATGGTAGGCTTCGGAAATTGTGCCAACGCATTCATGGCTTTGGATATGCGCGATGAAATTTCTGCTGATGTTTCTGCCGTGGCGTAAAGCGTTTCGAACTCCGAAATATCGGCACCTGCTGCAAAATGATCCCCTGCGCCGGTAACGATAAGAACTTTTAGCTCTGCATTTTTAGCCGCTTCAGAAATCGTCTGTGTGAGGTCTGCCCACATTTGGGCGGAAAGCGCATTGCGCTTAGCCTCTTTATTCAGCGTGATTTGGCCAATATCCTTTGCAACCATTTCGAATTGGATGTCGTCCGTCATTCTTTGAAATCGTCCATGTTAAGAGGCGTTATCGTATTCGCGATGTAGGCCTTTTGACGGAAGAAACGCAAGAAACCATTTTGGCCCATACGAGAGCCGCCGAGACCAGAGTTTTTGAAACTTTGTTTTCCCGCCTCAAAATATTGACCAGTTAATGCCGCATCCATAATGCTAATCGCGCCAGCTTCAATATGACGCCCTATCTCCATGGCCGCATCGATGCTGTCTGCAAATACACCGCCCGACAAACCAAATTCCGTATCATTCGCCAACGCAATGGCCTCTTCAACGCTTGAATAGGCCATGACAGGAATAACCGGGCCGAAGGTCTCTTCGCACATAATCGTCATATCGTGATTGACGTCTGCGATGACTGTGGGTTCCAACCAACGACCTCCCCCATGGTTCAATATCTCGCCTCCAGATAGTATGCGGGCGCCTTTATCTTTAGCGTCTTGGATTTGCTCCGCCACTTTGTCGGCTTGATGACTAAAAATAAACGGGCCAATGTGTCCTTTTGAAATATCGGGATAGGTGAGCTCTATTTGTTTTGCTTTTTCGGCAAGGGCGGTGACGAAGCTCTCATATAAGCTGTTAGGAACATAAACGCGTTCGATCGACTGACAGGCTTGACCTGTTGCGAGGACGGAAGCGCGAAGGGCCAAAGTCGTCGCCTTGTCCATATCGGCATCTTGCGTAATGATGAGGGGATCCTTGCCGCCAAGTTCGAGGTTCGCTGGAATAAGGTTTTCAGCCGCTTTCAGCGCTACTTTTTTGCCTGTCGGGACAGACCCTGTGAAACAAACACAATCAACACTGTCAATTAGAGCCGCTCCCGTCGCGCCGCCGCCTTGGATAAACGCAATGTAGTTTTCCATTCCTGCGGTTTTGATAATGGGCTCAAGAGCATCTGCGAAACGCGGTGTGACTTCGCTCGGCTTAATAATGACGCATCCACCCGCCAAAAGGGCAGGAATGGCGTCTATAAACGAAAGCGTCATTGGGAAATTCCAAGGACTAATCATCCCGACAAGGCTATAGGGGACATATTCATTGATATGTTTGAAATTCGGTTTGGCGCGCCCCTGTTGCCATTCTGCCTTAGGCATAAGGTGCGGCGCGAGCGCCGTCCAAGCTCGCATATTTGCAATTACGCCCATGGTTTCGGCCTGAGCCAGCATTCGACGACCTGTATCAATTTCTAGAGCATTAACAACGGTTTGTGTATTGCTTTCTAATGTATCCGCGAGTGTTAAAAGGGCTTTGCAACGGGCCTCTAAGCCCATTTCTGCCCACACTTTTTGATGCGATCTGAGATTTGTGGCTAGTGCTGAAATTTCAGCATCACCCCAGGCCTTAATAGAATAATCGGCAACGCCTGTGCGTGGGTTCGTGACGGAAATGATTTGGTTCATAACGCTTGCTCTAACCTTAGGAGGACGCCATAAATATGACATGTGTCAATACATCGGCAAGCTAGCGGTCTAGGTCAAGATATGAATGAAAATCCAATTATCTACAAAGCCTTAGCTCTTCAAACCGAATGTAAAGCGGTTAACCGTGCGGTGTCTCGAGAGGAAAGCCGTCCGATTATGCACGGCTCGATTGCGCGTATTCGAGCGCAGATTTTTTCTGCCAAAGCTTTTCATGGGTCTGATCTTAAGCTGGTCTGTCTGCCGGAATATTTCCTAACAGGCTTTCCTGCTGGTGAGAGTGCTAAAGATTGGCAGGGCAAGGCAGCGCTGGACATGGACGGCCCTGAATATGCTGCTCTGGGTAAAATTGCTTCAGATGCCGATTTGTATCTTGCAGGGAATGCCTATGAAACGGATCCTTTTTTTCCTGACCTTTATTTCCAAACGAGTTTTATTATTGGCCCTAGTGGCAATGTCGATCTTCGCTATCGTCGTCTAATTTCTATGTATGCGCCTTCGCCTTATGATGTGTGGGATAAATATCTGGAACATTACGCCGAAGATGATTTGTTTCCTGTTTTGGATACGCCTTTGGGGCGACTGGCTTGTCTAGCGAGTGAAGAAATCCGTTATCCGGAAATCAGCAGAATTCTAGCGGCGAAAGGCGCGGAAGTGATAATGCACCCGACCTCCGAGGCCGCGAGCACACAGATGACCTATAAGAACGTGGCAAAACTCGCCCGTGCGCAAGAAAATCAGTGCTACATCGTGTCCGCAAATTCAGCAGGTATTACTGGAACGGGATTAGCCGCTATGAGTACAGATGGACGTAGCCAGATTGTCGATGACCGAGGACTGATTTTAGCCGAAACATCAGGGGGCGAAAGTATTACGGCCTGTGCCGATATTGATATTACGGCCCTGCGTTATCGTCGTCACCGTAATGGTATGGATAATATGCTCGCCCGACAACCTATGGCGCTTTATGCATCTCAATATGCCAAGCACGATTTGCACCCCAAAGGCAGTCTAGGAAACGGAGACAATCCACCGAGTAAGGACTTTTACAAAAGCCGACAAGATGCCGTCATTGCTAAATTATCAAAGGCAGGTTTAATCTAAAAATGATTTAAGTGTATTTTTTGATGTTTGCTCGAATTTCATCCTGATCCCAAATGACGCCGCCTAGCAAATCACCGCAAGCTGGAACGAAGTGGTTCACAATGATGGCTTCATACATATTTGAAGAAATATAAGGGTCGCCGTTCATAAGGTCCCAAGCTTCCTCTTCCGTATCAGCTTCGACTAAGAAAAAACTTCCAAAAATATCCCCATCCGCTTTATTACGCATAGGGCCTGCGACACGGTATTTTTCATTATTTGCCTCGATGTGATCGAGATGCCCAAACAGATGTTTGTTTCGCAAAGGTGCCGTATGAGGGCCGTCAAGGCACGTAAACATGAATGTTTGTTTCTCAAATTTCTTAATACGTTTTGCTTTTGCCATATCAATCTCCTGTACTCTCAATAATTTTGGAATGGAAAGTATGTCTGACTTAAATCAAAACGCTTTCATGAGTAGCTTTTAACCCATTAAACAGTGCTAAATAAAATGGGGGTTTATTATGGGAAATGTCATAAAGCGCACCACGATGATGGTGAGGGATATGGAGCGTTCGCTTGTCTTTTTCCGCGATATTTTAGGCGCAAAAGTTTGGTTTGATCGTCCCTTTACGCTTGATGGCGGGGGGCTTCCTATCGGCAAAAAAGGCGATACGTTGCGCCTTTGCATAATTCAGTTCGAGCACGACCAAATCGGCATGATTGGCCTTATGGAGTTTTTGGATCCTGTTATGCCCGCGCCAGAGATTGATTATGAATTAGGGTATGGAAAGCCTGTCTTTGTGGTTGTCGCAGAAGATGCTCAGGCCATTTATGACAAAGCGACTGCCGCAAGTTTTAAAACGCGCGGAGAGCCTAAGACTTGGTCCACAAAAGGCGCAAAAGGCGAGATGAAGCATTTCTTGTCGACTTTCCTTTGGGATGGTGATGGTCACTTCTTTGAATGTAATGAGGTGACGCATATTGACTGGCCCGAAGGCATGGAGCCTGCATGAGCATGAATAAGCAATGGTGCGTTGCGGCACGACCAAAGGGAAAACCAAAGCTCTCTGATTTTCTTTATAAGGAAGGTCCTATTCGTAAAGCGGGCGAGGGTGAAGTTCTCTTAGAAACACTTTACCTCGGCATTGCCCCTGTTATGCGTATGTATATGATGAACTTGCCGAGTGGGGGCGAACCGCCGCTAGATATTGGTGATGTTATTCACGGGCGCGGCGTCGCCAGAGTAATAGAGTCTAATCATTCTGATTACTCAGCAGGTGAAATCGTTCAAGGCCAATTGGGTTGGCAGACACATATAGTGTCTAAAATGACCGCGCGTGAGCGTTTCTTGAAAGTGAAACATCACGATTTATC
>CAYGSV010000059.1:0-11793 GCA_964352635.1 uncultured Algimonas sp. | reverse complement strand
CAGAATAAAATCGGACTTTCGTTGCCTCCAACAAAAATGCTCTGTCAGTTAGGCGACAGGCATGCTAGCCGCTTCGTGCACAGAGACAGTGTCAATAATCAGCGGACGTATAGAGACCATGACAGCATCACGCAATAGCGGATTTCAAAGAAAAACAGGTCGAAAAGGCCGCCAAGGCGGGGAATCGCGTGAGTCTGGCGGTGAACGCCCGAAAAAGGCCTATGGGACTCGCCAACACGGCGCCACAGCCAAGCCCCGGTCTCCGAAATCACGCCACAAAAGCGACTCGCAAGAGTCTTCGCAAAAGTCACGCCGCCCGGGCGCAGGTCGCGAAGGCGGTTCAGGCTGGATTTGGGGCACACATGCCTGTTTGGCCGCGCTGTCTAATTCTCGACGTACAATACATGAAGTTCTCATTACGGAAGGGGCCTTAGCCCGCATTCGTTTACCGCAAGGCGGACCCAAACCCACAATTGTTATTCCCTCGGTTCTCAACAAAATGGTCGGGGCCGATACCGCCCATCAAGGCATTGCGGTCAAAGCCGCCCCCTTGGAATGGCCCCATCTTGAATTACTCGCCGATTCTGATTTTGAAGAGACAGATGGGAATGGGCTTATTCTTGTGCTCGATCAGATTACAGACCCTCATAATGTCGGTGCCATGCTTCGCCTCGCTTCAGCCTTCGGCGTCACGGCCGTTGTTATGCAAACGCGCAAAGCCCCGCCTCTTTCGGGCGCTCTCGCGAAAGTCGCTGTGGGATGCCTCGAAACCGTCCCCGTCTGCCTTGAGACGAACATCACAACTGCCCTGCAAAACCTTCAACGTATTGGGTGGATGGTAACGGGGTTGGCAGGCGAAACGGACCTTCCCCTCTCCAAAGCCCTCCAAGGCGGCGGCCGCAATGTGATTGTTATGGGGGCAGAAGGTCCAGGATTACGCGACCGCGTTCGAAAAACCTGTGATCAACTCGCGAAAATCCCAATGATGAGCCGCGATGTCGCAGGGCAAGCTGAGAGCTTGAATGTAGCCACGGCGGCAGGGATTGCCCTTTATGAGGCACGTCGGGTTTAGTCTCGCGCATTTTGCGGTGAACAAAAAATTGAACGAAGGGTGTTCATTTTTTCATTCCGTTATTGGTTTTGCATATTGCAAAACCAATTAATCAAACACATCAGATAGAGAAGGGTCTTTTGGGTTTGGGCCATATCGATTTACGCCAGCCTGACTGTCTTGCACCATATAAAACAATACCCAGCCCAAATAAAGCAAAAAGACGGCCGAAAGCGCGATGCGAGCAGGGTCTCCACTCTCGAAACCACCAAATAAAAACCCTTCATATTCGGGAATATATTCTAACCACAGGAAGAAAGACGGAAATTGCGCCCATCCTGTCATGCCGACATCATGAAAGCGACGTGCTGTCAAAGCCGTCATAGGTATGAGCAAGCCGATTTCTAATAATAAGAGTGTCGGCGTCAGCAAGACATCTTCAGAATATCCCAACACACCTGTATCAATGATAATGGCGACGATGGTGGCTAGAATATAGGCCAACGTCACCCACCAATATTCAGAACGTCGAGAGCGTGTCTGAAAATCAAAGCGTTTATTGAAAAACACCCTTATGGCTTGGGATATAGTCATTAGCGTCTTTATTGGACTTTCGTGATGTAAAATCCAATAAAAAACCCGCCTCAAAGGACGGGTTGTTTAACGTGATGTCTGAAACAGCTTACGCGGCTTCGACCTCAGCTTGGCTCTTTAATAAAGCTTTTTTTATTTTCTTGGCTTTGTCAGTCAGCTTGTGGTTTTTCGTTCCCATAAGGAAACCGTCAAGACCACCTTTGAAATCGACTGTACGAAGAGTCTTAGCCGCAATACGCAACTTATATTTTTGACCGAGTGTATCGGACATAAGAGTCACATTACAGAGATTAACTTCAAAACGACGACGTGTACGGTTCTTTGCATGAGACACGTTATTTCCGGACATTGGGCCGGTATCTAATAAATCACAACGACGGGACATAGTGCACCTAAAAACATAAAAGGCCCACGCGGCACCTAAATTAAGGGCTGCGGGCGGATTGGAGGGCGAATTAGAGGCGATAGTTGAAAACGTCAACCCCCTATCCTGTCTTATTCAGCCAAAGATACAGCCTTTTCTCAAAAACGCCGTTTAATAAACTGTGACGGATTTGTCACGCAAATGAACACAATGCGGCCACATACGTTCAGTCTCTAGCCATGTAATTTATGTCATGGCAGATGATAAGGACGAATTGGAGTTATGAATGCCCAAAAAGACACCTATAAAACGTGTTTTAACAACGACATTGGCGATTGCTGCCCTCGCTACATCTGCGAGTGCTGTGAATCTCATTGATCAAGAGCGCAATATCGCAGCCCTGAACGCGCAAAACCTCACTGAAAAAACTTACTCCTTGGTGCCCCCCACCCCTGAGGCCACGCAATTTCGCTTTGAGTTGAAAGGTTATGTCTTTGGCCTACGTATGATTCGGGCACATTATACGGGTTGGTATGATCAAACGCGCTATTCGCTCTATTCAGATATTAATACGTCTGGCCTTGGCGCGCTTTTGAAAAAGTTAGAAATTTGGGCCGTGACCAAAGGAAATCACGACAGTCGCGGGCTTCATCCTGAGTTTCATGTCCAACAAAATATGGACAAAAAAAATCGTCGCGTTGAAATGAACTATGCAAATGCCGCTAATCGCGTGGATGTAAATATTGTGCCGCCTCTCGGTAGCCAAGGTGTGCCTGCCGCCTCCCCACAAGAACGCTTTAGCGCCGATGATACACTCTCCGCGATTTTGAACATGATGATGCGCGGATGGGGCGACAAAGGCGAGATTTGCGACGGAACGGTGCGCGTTTTCGACTCAAAACAACATTACGGGCTACGTATGGAGCCCGCAGGGACAAAACGCCTCAAATTCGACGGAGAAAAATTCGACGCCCTCCGCTGTCATGTTTACTATGAGCCTATCTCAGGTTTTGATCCAGAAGACTTGCCTGAACAAGAAGAAAGCGCGACCCCCGTCAAAGTGTATTTCCAACATAGACCTGAATTGGGCCTCTATATCCCTATTCGTTTCACCTATAAAATCAGCGCCATTAAAGCCGTTATAAAAGTGGATGAAGCCTTCATCGTTATGCCTGGCCAAGACACGGCCATAAAACTCGACGATTAAATCACTTTATATTGGCTCTGAAGGTCACAGAAAAACTAGTGTCAGGGTCGCCTGCGGCCATGCTTCCTTGCGGGGCGAAACAAATATAGGCAACCGTGGGGTCATAAGTACCAACGGGCGTATAATTACAGGCCGAAAAATTAGTTGGCCTAGGACCAGATTGCGCATAGCCAATATCGCGATTATATAAGAAGCTGAGGTCGGCTCTATCTTGCGAAAACGAAACCGGCGAACCCGAACCGTCATAAGGGTCATCATTATAAAAACGAATATCGTTGGGTAATGTATCGACTAAAAAGAGCGAGTTATTATCGGCACTGCCGTCTCCTCTATTAATCGTCGTTATGGTATAAATTACATCGCTACCGGGTGTGGCGTAACCCGTCCCACCAGAGGCAAGACTTACCGTTTTAGACGCCTCTAAAAAAGCATCTGACAAATCAAACCCAAAATCATTATCAAAATGAGAGCCCCCAGACGTCACAATAACGGGCAGCACCGCGTTTGTACCAATTGACGCGCCGTTTGGAAGGTCTGGGTCAGCCGTATCCACTCGCAGTTCATAATCGTTTCCAGCCGCTATATTTTGAAACTGGTAGTCACCGTTTCCGTCCGAAGTCGCAACAGAGATAAAAATATCATCAGATGTTCCCGTTGTGCCTCTTGTATCCCATAATTGCACCTCAATAGAGGTGAGGGTTCCGTCAATTACATCATCGAAGTTATTGTTCCGGTTAGAGTCGGAATAAATCTTTCCAGAGAGTGTGCCGCCAGAAATTGTGCAATTACGCATTTCAACATTATCAATATAAAAGTCTCGACCACCCGCCCCTGTTTCAGTTGACACCATTGCCAGTTGAATCGATGTTCGCGACCCTGCATTAAAAACAAAGGCATATCTCTGCCAAGGTACACCCCCTGAGTTCGGTTGTAATAGGCCCGTTGAGTAAGAGATGATTTCGTCTACCACCGCATTAACGCGGTTTGGTAAACCTGAAGGTTCTGAATTCGCAGCCCAAAACGAAATTTCATAATTCTGGTCTTGCAGAACATTTGTAATATCGAAATTCAGCGTTGGCGTATCAGTATTAGGGTCAGACACGAAAAACCGTCCTGTAACCCCATAAACCGGATCCGTCACGTCAGCATGCTGCGAACTATTCCGAGGGGTGACTGGATTAGCAACATAGGCGTAGCTTCCGTGGTTTATGTTGTAAAAATTCTTAAATACGCCACCCGTAATCGTTGACGGATATGGATCGGTAGACGGGCTTTGATTAGGGGATCCGTCTTCGACCCCGAAAGTTCCATTGTCAAAATCAGTAATAAAATTGACCGTTCCGAGTGTGCCGCCCTGTGACACACATGATGTTGAAATCGTAGAATTTACAGTCTGCGCCGCCCATGCCGTGGAGCTGGCATTTAAGATAAAGAATATCCCATAACAGGACGCCATATATCCTGAGAACAAAAACCCATTAAATGATGTTTTTTTAAAATATACACTCACAAAAGACCGTTAATTTCAAAAAGATACATTTTTGTTAATTCATAGACCCACAAAGAAGTAATGCCCGTCAATTGGGCTTTACGTTACGTATGAATCCAACCATGTTTCATTACTCATAATGAACTAGCTAGAAACGTCTATGCCTTCCGCCCTTAATCCCGCCAAAGTTATTGCCGTTCTTGGCCCGACCAATACGGGTAAGACGCATTATGCTGTTGAGCGGATGTTGGCGCGGTCCTCTGGTGTAATTGGATTACCTCTGCGCCTTCTCGCGCGGGAAATTTATGACCGCATTGTAGCCCAAAAAGGTGCGGCACAATGCGCCCTGATTACAGGTGAAGAAAAAATTGTGCCACGGACGGCACGCTTCTTTGTTTGCACCGTCGAAGCCATGCCTGTGGAGCGTAACTTCGCCTTCCTCGCCGTGGACGAAGTGCAACTGATGGCGAACCATGAACGGGGTCATATATTTACAGACCGCGTCCTTCATGCGCGAGGTATGGAAGAGACATTATTTTTAGGTGCAGAAACCGCGCGGCCTGTTTTAAAAACGCTTGTCCCTGATATTCGATTTGAACATCGCGAACGGTTTTCAACACTCGTTTATGACGGGCCGAAAAAGCTTACGCGCCTGCCGAAGCGTTCGGTTATTGTCGCCTTTTCGGCCGCCGAAGTTTACGCCATTGCCGAGCTTATTCGGCGTTATCGCGGCGGAGCGGCTGTTGTCATGGGCGGCTTATCCCCGCGCACGCGTAATGCTCAGGCCGAGATGTTTCAAAATGGTGACGTTGATTTTCTCGTGGCAACAGATGCTGTGGGCATGGGGCTTAACCTTGATACAGACCATGTCGCCTTTGCTAGCCTCACTAAATATGATGGGCGGCGCAGACGTTATCTCACGCCAATGGAAGCAGGGCAAATCGCAGGTCGCGCGGGACGGTTTCGCAATGACGGCACGTTCGGGACAACGGGCGAATGTCCCGTCATGGAAGACGAACTCGTCAAACGCATTGAAAACCATGAATTCGAACCTCTCGATTATGCGGAATGGCGCAATTCTGATTTGAGTTTCTCCTCACTCGCGGCCCTGACCGAAAGCCTACAAGCCCCTCGCCCGACCAAACGCCTACGCCGCATTAAAGGGGCAGAAGATGAAGCCGTGTTAGAGCGCTTTATTGCGATTGATGAAATTTCCAATGCGGTGAAAGTCCCTGCACAGGTCAAACAAATTTGGGATATTTGCCAAATTCCAGACTTTCGTAACCTCACCATCGATACCCATTTCAAGCTCCTACAGGATATTTACCGCATCTTGGTCAAAGGCGGCGGGAAGATTTCGCAGGACTTTATATCGGGGCGAATTGATCGTTTAGACGACATCAGCGGCGGCGTTGATCAACTCTCTTCACGCCTCGCACATATCAGAACTTGGACATATTGTGCCTCAAAAGCCAATTGGATGCCCAATTCAGGCGCAAAACACATCGAAAACCATGCGAGAGAGGTTGAAGACCGCCTATCAGACGCGCTACACGAGAGCCTCATTGCGCGTTTCGTAGATAAGCGTACAAGTAAGCTATTAAAAGGCATAGGAGCCGACGCCCATATGAGCGCGACAATTAAAGATAATGGTGACGTTTTCGTAGACGATCACCTCATTGGTCAACTCGATGGCCTGACATTCAAGCCTGAGGTGAGTGGTTCTGGCCTAGAAGCCAAAGCGCTCGACGCGGCAGCCGCGCAAGTTGTTGGCCCTGAAATTGACCGTCGCCTGACGAGCCTTTGCGGGGGTACGCATTCGATTTTTACATTGTCTGACCAAGGTGAAATCCTCTGGGGCGGCATGACTGTTGGGCGTATCGCGTCGAGTGGCTCTATATTTACACCTGATGCAGATGTTATTTGCAGTGATATTGGCAATTCGAATTTGCGGAACCTTGCAGCAGACCGCATGCGCGAATTTTTGCGGGCTGAAGTCACGACTCATTTAACGCCACTTAAAAACCTCAAAGATTTTGGCGACAAAGAAGAGGCTCTTCCAGAATCGAAAGGCTTTGCGTTCATTGTACTCGAAAACAATGGCAGCCTCGAGCGCCGTGAACATTTGAAAACGGTTCAAAACCTTAACCAAGATGCGCGGCGTCAGCTTCGCGAGCTTGGTGTGCAATTCGGGTTTTATAATATTTACATGCCAGACATGTTAAAGCCCAAGCCAGCGCGCCTCCTAAGCCTGTTGAACGCCTATGGCGCGGGCGGTGATAGAAAGCCTTTTATCCCATTTGCGGGCATGACGTCTCTTGCCAATGAAGGTGACCTCTCAAGCGAAAACTTTGACCCTAAGGCGATTGCTTTGGCGGGGTACCGCGCTGTTGGGCCTCGCATTGTGCGCCTCGACATTCTCAACCGCTTGAGCCTTATGGTGCGTCAGGCCCAAGAACAATTTGCAAAAATTCCAGGTGTGGACACCAAGGGGCGTCCGTTCCAAATCATGCAGGAAATGCTCTCACTCTTGGGCGGCACTTATGAAGACACGCAAAATGTTTTGAAGGCTCTAGGCTATCATACAGAAACGCGTGAAACCTTGCCTGATCTCGCGACTGAGGCGCCTGTTGAGGGTGCGGCAGAAACTGTTGAGCCTCAAAAAGTCGAGATTGAGGCCAAGGAAACGCCAGCAACTCCCGAAGCGGCACCTAGTGAGAATGCAACAGAAACACCTGTTGCTACGCCCACTCCTGAAACGCCTGTGGAGACAGCAAAATCCACCTCCCCTAAGAAACTGGCAAAAAGCAAAACGCTGAGCCTTTATAATAGCCGCGTTCAGAATGAAGACGGCACGAATACAGAGATTCCCAATAAAGATGTCTGGTTGATTCCGGCGCGGGGCCAAAAAGGCTTTAAACCGAAAGGTCAAAATAAAGGGCGTGATAATTTCAAAGGGCGTAAGAACACTAATAAACCCAAGTCGCAAAACACCTATTCGAGTGGCCGTCCGCAAAACCAGTCTAAGGGCAAAGCGTCCATCAAAAACTCTCCTTTTGCCGCCTTGGCCGCTCTGAAAGGCGACCCCAAAAATAATAAGCCGTCTGGAGACGAATAATTGAGCCGAAAGGCGCGCATAGAAACACCCCCAGAGACTATTGAGGCCTGCCGTCTTGATATTTGGTTATTCCGCACGCGACTTCTTAAAACCCGTGCATTAGCGGCCCGTATGATTGCAAAAGGCAAAATTAGAATACGTCGAAACGGTCAAATGGAGCGCATCCAAAAACCTCATGCCCTTATCCGCCCTGGTGATCATGTGACCTTTATGAGGGGGACAGAATTAATTTCGGTTGAAATGGTCGGAGCGGGCACAAGACGTGGCCCCGCCAAAGAGGCACAAACGCTCTATTTTCGCACAGAAGAAGTAGAATTGTCACGTTGATGTGAGCCTATATTGACAAGTGAGGCCATTATCGGCAGATGGGCTTCGAGTTTTTCTGGAGACTATGAAACGTGACTTATATCGTCAAAGACGAATGCGTAAAATGCAAGTTCATGGACTGTGTAGAAGTGTGTCCGGTAGATTGTTTTTATGAGGGCGAAAACATGCTCGTCATTCACCCCGATGAATGTATTGATTGCGGCGTTTGCGAACCTGAATGTCCCGTTGACGCGATTGTCCCTGATACAGAAGATGACCCTGATGGAAAATGGCTCGCGATTAATTCGAAATATGCCGAAGTTTGGCCTGTCATTACAGTCAAAAAAGACCCGCCCGAAGACCGTGAAAAATACGAATCGGAAACAGGAAAATTTGAGAAATATTTCTCTGAAAAGCCTGGGACTGGCGACGCCTAACTCTCTGAAAACGTTCTAAATTCGACCATATGCGTAAAATTACGCATGAGAGTCGCTTTTCACTGATTTTTATGTTATAATATTGTCATATCAACGGTGCGACCTCGCAAGAGCTCGTGCCGTTTCTTTGTAAATTACACAGTTTTGCGAATTTCCGCATGACCGTCAAAAAGGGCTCGACATCAATGGCAACAGATAAGAAAAAAGCGGCAAAGAAATCGTCGAAAAAGACATTTCGTGCGGGACAACATATTGTCTATCCAGCGCATGGTGTTGGAGAAGTCATCGGGATTGAGCAAGAAGTCATCGCAGGCTTTGATATCGAAGTTTATGTTGTCAAATTCGATCAAGACAAAATGACATTGCGCGTACCAACAGCGAAAGCTGGTACATCAGGTATGCGGGCTTTGTCTAATGAGCTTATTCTAAAAGATGCTTTCACAACACTCAAAGGCCGCGCACGTATTAAGCGGACAATGTGGTCGCGCCGTGCCCAAGAATATGAAGCCAAAATCAATTCAGGTGACTTGATTCTCGTGGCTGAAGTCGTCCGCGATCTTCACCGTACGGATGCTCAACCCGAGCAAAGCTATTCTGAGCGCCAACTTTATGAAGCTGCGATTGATCGCATGGTTCGCGAAGTCGCTGCGATTAATAAAACATCGCGCGACGTCGCACTGGGTGATGTTCTTGAGACACTGACCGCCGCGCGTAACCGCCAAGCGGCTAAGGCGGCTAAAGAGGCCGAAGCAAAAGCAGCCGATAATGATGAAAACGGCGAAGATACTGAAGCTGCTTAACCCTCATTTTATTCAAAGTTTATAGAAAAGCCGCGCAATTTGTGCGGCTTTTTGCATCACATTTACGCCATAACTGATATCGTGACTTGCATCACCTTTTAGAAGGTAGCAAAAACTTACCAAGTTCAACTTCTAGATGGATGTCTGATGATTTCAAAAAACGGCTTGATAGCATTACTGGGAACAACAGCAATTGCCCTAACAGCTTGTGGTGGGAGTAGCAGTTCTAGTGGGGGTAGCACACCCGTGTCACCACCAGCGAGCCAAGCACCAACTTATACATCAGGTGTTTTTGCGCCATCTAGCACTTTTAAAGATAGGTGCGAAGTCGTGCGAACGGGAACTGACTCCGAAGGCAATCCTTTTCCAGACCGTGCAGGGTCTACTGTAGAAGAAAATTTCTGGCTTCGGTCTTGGTCGAATGAAACGTATCTCTGGAACCGTGAAATCCAAGACCAAAACCCCGGTAATTTTACAAGCCCCATTAGTTATTTTGCAGAACTGAGAACTTTCGCAACAACAGCCTCGGGCGAAGACAAGGATGACTTCCATTTCAGTCAACCAACAGCCGAATTTTTAGAGCAACGTAATAATACAGCATCCTCTGGCTATGGCGTGCGTTTTAGGGGTTTCAGCAGCACACCTCCGCGTGATTTTCGCGTTCTTTATACTGAACCAAACTCACCCGCCTCTGACGTCGTCAATGGTCGCGTTCAACTGCCCCGTGGCGCGCGTATCATATCTATTGATGGCGAAGATTTTATCAATGGAAATAACGTAGATGCGCTGAACGATGGCCTTTTCCCGGAGACTGACGGTGAAACGCACACATTCGTTATTCGCGAAGCAGGGTCTACATCAAACCGTACCATCACTTTAGTGTCTGAGAGCATTGCGCCTGAACCCGTCAATCGTACTGAAATCATTAATACAAGTAGCGGCCCAGTCGGCTACATGCTGTTCAACACGTTCAGCCCCTTTGCCTCTGAAGAGTCACTCGCGACGGCCATAACTGATTTGAGCCAACAGAACATCAACGACCTCGTCCTTGATTTACGCTATAATGGTGGCGGATTACTCGCCGTTGCCGCACAACTCGGCTACCAGATTGCCGGTGATCAACGCACAAATGGTAAAACATTTAGCCTGCTTCAATATAATGAAGATGCCAATGGCACTGACCCCACAAGTGGGAGCAATGACCCTGTTGAACCTATTCCTTTTATTGATACGGGCGTTGGATTTACTGTTCCCAATGGCCAAGCTTTGTCGTCGCTAAATCTCCCGCGTGTTTTTATCCTGTCCACGGGTGGAACGTGTTCCGCGAGCGAAGCCGTCATTAATTCACTGCGCGGGATTGACGTAGAAGTCATCTTAATTGGCGATATTACCTGCGGTAAGCCGTTTGGTTTTCTACCGACTGGGAACTGTGGCGAAACATATTACACAATCCAATTCCGCGGCGTGAACGATAAAGGTTTTGGCGATTATTCAGATGGTTTTGTACCCGAAGATAACGCGTTCCAATTTGGAGAACGCATGAAAGGTTGCACAATTCCAGACGACCTAAACAATGAATTAGGCGACCAAAATGAAGCCTTACTGAGCGCGGCTTTGTTTTACCGAGACAATAATAGCTGTCCCGTTGTGTCCCCCAAAACAACGCCAAATGTGTCATTTGCCAAAACGGCTCTTGATTACGACTCGCCCTTCGCAATCATCCCACCTGAGGACCTGCCACAAAATAGTGTTGTCCTGAACAATATGGATGCGACAATGCCAGAAGGTTTCAAATAGGGACTTCTTTGAGAGCCGTTAAATCAGACGGCTCTCGACAAATTCAATCGCTTCAGGGTGGTCAATCCACATGACGGGGCCATTATAAAGCTCGACCCAGCCTCTCACTCTGACCCGCGCACCCTCTATATCCGTCAAATCAAGATTGGTTTCTTCAAATCGTTTTTGGTCACGACGCGCAATTGAAACCGTAAAATCCGTTTTATAATCAGATCCAAAATTGAGGTAAGTTTGCCCTCTGACTTGGGCCGTGGTGATAATCAAACCTTCGACAATCTGAAAGCTATCCACGTCTTGCGCTAAGATATTAGGGTCGGGTGTTCGGACGGCAAAGCGGTTTGATTGCCAAAGGCCTCGCCCTGCCTCTCTCGCAAGATTTTCTTGCTCTAACAAAGTCTGAATATCCCAAACACTATCGGCATAGGAGCGCACACGACTATAGCCTGCCTCAATCATTTCACTTTGTATCCATTGATCGGGCTGGCCATCAGGGCGAAGTGTATAGACTTGCGCGACGGCCCGCTCATATCGGTCTCGTTTTGCGCCAACATAGTGCAAACCAATTTGTCGTCCGGCTAATCTTGTTGAAAGTGCCGCTTTGGCTTCTTCGTAAAAAGGCTCTCCCTTTTG
>CAYGSV010000058.1:0-12378 GCA_964352635.1 uncultured Algimonas sp. | reverse complement strand
CTGTCATACCAGGCATATTCTGATCTGACAGAATCAAATGTACGGGTGTGTTTGTCAAAGCGGCAAACGCTGCGTCTCCTGAATTTTCAAAGGTATAATTTTTAATACCAATTTCTGACAAAGCATTGATTATAAGCCCACGGCTTGTGGCCATGTCGTCTACGACCATAACTCTGATTTGTTCTTTTAGTGACATATCATTTTTCCATCTTAAGCACGATAGCCGTCAGATTATTGACGTTCCAATTGATAAGTTGTCGTTGCGACTTTCTTAAAAGCTTTGGCGTCTTTTCCGTTCAAACGTTCAGAATGCCCAATATAGAGATGCCCGTCAGGAGCCATCTGATGGCGAAAGCGTGTCCACATTTTTGCCTGTGTGTCGAGGTCAAAATATATGACGGTGTTTCGACAGAAAATTATATCGAACTCACCCTTCATCGGCCATGTTGGAGCATTTAGGTTTAACTCTCTGAAGGCGATAATGGATTTAATGTCAGGCTTCGCCATATACATATCACCGGAAGTTCCATCAAACTTCTCAAAGAGTTTATCTTTTAGTCGGCTAGGCAGTGTTTTAATTTCTTGTTCTTCGTAAATGCCTTCGCGCGCTTTTTTGATGACGTTGCTGTCTATATCTGACGCTAAGATTTTGACATTTCTATTTGGTGCATCTGGCATCAAAGATAATAAAACCGCAGCTATAGAATAAGGTTCTTGTCCTGTTGAACAGCCAGCAGACCAGATACGAATACGCTGACCATTATTTGCTTTTTTGATGAGCGGCGGTAAGGACACTTTCAAAAGGTGTTGGAAGTGGTGCGCTTCTCGAAAGAAATTTGTTAAATTAGTAGTGAGTGAATTAACGAGTCGGTGTCGTTCTTCTTTTCCGCTTGGACCTTCTACTATATTACAGAGTTCTACAAAGTCAGAGATGCCTAATTGGCGCATACGTTTTTGTAACCGCGAATGTACGAGGTTGACCTTGTCATCTCCAATCGTGATGCCTGCATCCGCTTTCATAATAGCTTGAATGCGTGCGAATTCTCGCAATCCCAAGACGGCTTTAGGTTTAGCGGTTGCGGGTGCTACTGTCTTATAGTCGAGAGCAGAACTCATGCAGCGGCCTTGGTTACATTGCCAATGATATTGTCAAGGGCGATGACACTAATCATACGTTCTTCGATGGCCAGAAGGCCTTTGACAAATGAGAGGCCTGAATCTTGACTCATTTCGGGTGTCGGTTGAATCGTTGATGTATCAATAGTCAGAATGTCTGAGACAGCGTCAGCGAGCAACCCTACGACTTGTGAGCCGATTTGTGTAATCATAACGACACTGCGCTCAGAGGGTTCTTCTGGCTCCAAGTCTAGGCGCTTGGCGAGATCAATAATTGGTAAGACTGATCCACGAAGGTTAATAACGCCGCGTACATAATGCGGTGCATCAGGAAGAGCCGTCGCAGGAGTCCAACCACGGATCTCACGTAAAGACATAATGTCGATGCAATACTCTTGCTCACCCACAAAAAATGTGACGAATTCAGAGCCGTCATTTCCTTCGGCCATATAAGTATCAGACATGGGCTAGCTCCTGAGTAACGACTTGAGGCATAGAAATATCAGGCGGTGGCGTGAACGTTTGTGCCAAATTAGAACGCTCGACCAAGTCATCGACATCTAAGATAAGCGCAATGCTTCCATCGCCGAGAATAGTTGCCGCCGCGACACAAGGGACGTTTCCATAATTATCTTCCAAGCTTTTAATGACAACCTGACGTTGGTCTTGGATACTATCTACTGATATGGCGCATTGAAGACCTTCTTCAGTTTCAATGCAAAGCACAACACTCGAAGAAGAAGCTTTCATCGATTTGTTGAAGTTTAAGGCTGTCCGTAAATCGATCAATGGAATGAACTTGCCCCTGATATTAATGACACGACTGCCTAAACTAACTTGATGAATGTCTTTTTGACTTGGTAAAAGTGTTTCAACAATTGTTGTAAGGGGCACGACGATTGTCTGGTCTGCAACTTTAATCAACATTCCATCCAAAACAGCCAGAGTGAGTGGGAGAGTAATAGTAAAGGTCGACCCTTTTTCAGGGGTTGAAGAGATAGAAATGCGCCCGCCAATGCTTTGGATAGCACGCTTAACGACATCCATACCAACGCCACGCCCAGAAAGTGTTGAGACGGCCTCCGCCGTAGAAAAGCCAGCCATAAACAAGAGATTGTCAATTTCTTGATCAGTGAGTTGCGAGTCTTCGGCAATCAGTCCTTTTTTCACAGCAATGCTTTTAACGCGTTCGCGATTTATGCCTGCCCCATCGTCAGAGACTTCTATTAAAATTTTCCCAGACCGATGAGATGCGGATAGCTTGACGGTCCCTTCTGCAGTTTTTCCTTTTGCTAATCTTTCTTCGGGTTTTTCTAATCCATGATCGATAGCATTTCTGATCATATGAGTGAGGGGATCCGCGAGTTTTTCGACGATAGTTTTATCAACTTCTGTAAACTCACCTTCCATGACTAATTTCGCGGACTTATTTGTGGCCTGCGAAGCTTCTCTTACAATTCGAGACATACGTTGGAAAAGTGGTTGCACAGGCTGAGCGCGGATCGCCATCACGCTCTCTTGGATATCACGCGTTAATTGTTTAAATTCATCTAGGCCAGATATGACGGATGGATCACGCGCCAAGCCGCTATCCATAACACATTCATTTAACATGGCTTGATTTATCACCAGTTCGCCAACTTGATTGATCAGGCGATCGACACGTTCTAAATTAATGCGAATAGTTGCAGGCGGGACCGCGCGTTTTGTAGGTTGTGACTTATTTGTATCTGTTTTGAGTGCCGTAACCTTATTTGCCACAGGTGTAATGGCTGCTGGCACGACAGATGCGATGATTGCATCAAGCTGAACAGGCTCTTCAATTGTATTGTCGAATTCTACTTCTAAAACAGGTTCAGAATTCAATGATTCAGTCGGATTTAAAGGGGGTAAGTCACCTAAGTCGGGGAGGCCAAATGCGGCGAGGGGATCTATACTTTGTTCGCCTTCTTCTTCATCTGAAGCGGATTGAGTGACTGCCAAATCACAATCATCAATCGCGAATTCAAAGACTTCTTGTATATCAGCTTCAGTTGACTCAGTTTCGAGTATAATAGTCCATCTTCCATAGGTGGCGTCTGGATCAAGCGCATCAAATGTAGGGAGAGTACTATACTCGCAAGAGACTGTCATTTCACCGAGCAGACTAAGGTTTTTAAAAAGGCGTGTAACAGTATTCCCATTAGCAAAAAGTGCTGGATGGGGAGCAAAGTCTATTGTGTAAGAAGGTTTGGACGGAGTTTGTCCAAGGTCATCACCGAAATCGAAATCTAAGCCTACAGGTTGAAATCCGAAATCTTCTGGAGTTTCAGCTTCACTTCCTTGCGCCTCGTCTTCTCCAGAAAGTACTTTCAAACGTCCTAAAAGGTCTTCTGCATTTGATACATCCCAACTCGTTCCATCGCGCGCTGCACAAACAAGATCATTTAGCATATCCGATGATTGTAGGAGTAAAGAGAGAACGTCTGTCGTTGCTTCGAGTGTCTCAGACCTAACATTATCCAATACATTTTCAAAAGTATGTGCAAACCCTACAACACCCGTTAGATTAAATGCACCTGCCCCACCTTTGATCGAATGAACAGCACGGAAAACAGCATTGACTGTTTCCATGTCACCGCCGCCATCATTGAGTAAGAGTAACCCACTTTCTAATTCGCTCAATAGGTCTTCACACTCTAAAAAGAATGTTTGCTTAATGCTTTCCATTTCATCCATGGCTTAGCTCTATGCTGCGACGCGGTGGATTGCGTTGACAAGTTTCTCTTTATCAAAAGGTTTGACAATCCATCCTGTCGCCCCTGCTTGTCGAGCACGTTGTTTTAATTCTGGCGCACTTTCGGTCGTAAGGCAAAGGACGGGTACGGCGCCATGGGATGGGTGTTTACGCACGCCCTCTATAACACCAAATCCGTCCATGACAGGCATGTTGATGTCGGTGATGATTACATCGGGTGTGAAGCTTTCTAAAGCGTCCAAACCCAACTGACCATCTTCTGCCAAACAAACCTCAAAACCGGCTTCTTTAAGGGCCATTTGCAGCATCATTCGCATTGTGCGTGAATCATCTATAGCGAGAATATTCAGGGACATTAAATAGGCTCCACAGATGTAATGGCTTTTAAGTCGATGCCAAGAGTATCTAGGCCGAATTGAAAACTTTCGGACACATTAGAAATATCGAAATTTAGCTTATTGGCTTTCCATTGAGCCGCCGCCGCCAAAAGGACTTGTACAACAGGCCAGTCCAAATGTTTTACATCAGAGGCATCCATGGAAACGGATCTTGCGGCCGATGATTTAAGAGTTTCGACGAGGGCGGAAACGGCAGTTATGTTCAAGTTTTCCTCTAATAGAAGAGGTGAAGACGACACAACGCTTTCCATTTCGGACTCCTACCCGCCACAAGGCTTCAAATTAATCAGGAGCGGCACTCATAAAGTCGATTTGAAAAACAAAGAGACGGGTAAGTACACAAACCTACCTCTGGCTAATGGGCTTAGCCTAATAAATTCTTAATTTGGTGCGTATTTATAATAAAACTAAATTGGTGCTTTTTGATGTGTAATTTCCGAGAAATATGATTTTACCTGAAGAGCTTTAAATACGAACTTGAGCGTCATATAAAGCAAACATGTCTAAGACGGGTTTTCCTAAAGCACTTTCAAATGCTTCTTGATTGGCAGTGGCTTTAAGGGCCGTCGCATCACCTGTTTGGCGCAAATTAGAGCGAAAGATTCCTGCGGCACTGACGGGTAAGAAGTCTTCGTAGGTGAGTGGCTCATAGCCAGACTCAGTTTTACGAAAATAAGCAAGGTCTTTTTTTCTTAGAATGTCCCAGTCATCAGGGAAGTCTGCAAAGTCCTTAGACGCTAAACATGCGTCATAAAGCTTACGGCCTTTTGGCGTGAGTGCAGCACCACGCTGTTCTATCTCACCAAACCTTGCTGTATGCTCACCTGCAACCCAATTACCATTGTCTTTAAATAATATAGTTTCGCTCAAAGCTTTAAACGCTGTCTGGCGCAGTAGAATCGGGCATTTTCGGAGCGGTGGACCTTCTATGACATCTTTTGCTTCTAGGCCTCTTTCTTTCATTTTTGACTGACAAAGGTCGATATCTAATGTGCGGGGTGTAAGATGATTTATATGGGGCCCTTGGAAGCTCACAATATCCGCGACCAATGTATGGTGTTTTTGAAGTCGTTTATAAGTCTCTAGGGTAACATTGGCTTTGTCATGCCATTGGAATGTTTTTAGGAAGGCAGAAATAAAATCTTCTGCTTGATCTTGATTGAGGCCGCCTTGTTTTGAGGCTTGCTCCAATAAAGGCATTAATTCAGGCACAAATATGTCTCTAAGGTCTAAGATCGTCTCAATGTCACGGCGCAAGGATGCGTCCTGAATGAGTTCAGGCCTTAGTAAAGAACAAAACATGCGAAATGGACTAACGTCCAACGACTTCTTGGTGATTGGGCGAAAGGCCGTCGAGTGGATAGGGAGCCCTGCAACGGACAAATCATAATACCCAACAGGCTCCATGCCTAATACGGCAAAGGCTTGTGCTATAATTTTGAGGTCATGGGGTGTGCCTACGCGGATGGCACCATGACGTTCTTGCCCAAGCCGCGCGGCATCTATTGCTAACTCTGGATCTATTGTTTCATTGGTTTCTGCGACAATGTCTAAAAGGGTGCCATAAGCAGGGACTTCTTCACGATACATAGCCGAAAGCGCATCAGAAAACTTCTGACGTAAAACGCTTGGATCGATAAATTCAGACTGAGTCATTTTACTTCCTAATAAGCTTTTCAATACAGTGATTGAACGGAAATGGTTTTAAATGTCTTTCACTTCGTTAGGCACATTCCAACCGCGTCGAGAACAAGCGGCAAGAACTGTATTTCTTAGCAAACAGGCAATTGTCATGGGGCCAACACCGCCAGGCACGGGGGTAATGGCGCCTGTGACAGCAACTGCGTTTTCGTAGTCTACGTCTCCAACAATCCGAGTTTTGCCAGTCTTCTTAGGGTTTGGAACACGATTAATGCCGACATCAATGACGCAAGCCCCTGCTTTTATCCAATCGGCCTTTACCATTTCTGGGCGCCCAACGGCAGGGACTAAAATATCGGCCCCCCTACAGACAACGGGTAAATTTTCTGTTCGGGAATGGGCAATAGTCACAGTACAGTTTTGCTCTAGAAACAGCATGGCCGCGGGTTTTCCAACTAAAATAGACCGCCCTAAAATGACGCAATGTTTTCCAGAAAGATCGCCTAGAGCCGCTTTAGCAAGGATAACACAGCCTGTAGGCGTGCAAGGTCGTAAGCCAGGCTTACCAAGTGATAATCGCCCCGCAGATGTTTCCGTTAATCCATCAACATCTTTTGCGGGATCAATTTCTTCAATAACAGCATCGCTGTTGAGCCCGTGAGGGAGGGGTAACTGAACCAAAATTCCATCGACGCTGTCATCCGCGTTTAGGGCTCTAACAACCTCAATTACCTCATCTTGCGAAACCGAATTTGGTAGTCGTCTTTCAATAGACCGCATGCCACAGTCTTTGGTAAACTTTATTTTGGAACGAACATAAACCTGACTCGCTGGGTCGTCCCCGACGAGCACGACGGCTAGGGTGGGTTGACCAGGCAGAGCTGCAACGGCCTTTTTGACATCGGATCTCACACCTGCCGCAATCGCTTTGCCATCAATACTATTAGAGGTCATAATAATCGCAGCCTTACCATTCGATTCTTTATTTCATTAAGTCTTCTCTTAAGGCTTTGGCGGTGAGAAAGCGACACCCTGCATCTGGTTTTTTCTATATGGTTTTCCACGCTGGAATGATTTGGGTTAATCGCAAAGCCTTTGCATTTGAGGCCTTGGCCCGCATGAGTTTACAGACTATCAATATTCTACATCATGGAGGTTTTATGTCGCATAATTTACTTAAATCGGCTCTTATTTTAAGCGCGGCTCTTATCGTCGCCTGCCAACCTGCTGGATTAGAAAAATCAGAGGCAAGCCAATCAATAGATTTAAGTTCAGTGTATTCTGATGCGTCGGCCTATCGTGGCGTTGATCCAGAGGCGAACCTTACGTCCTTAGAACGTGTAGAAATGGCTTTGAAACGGATCGAACAAATTGACCATAATGGCCCGAACATTCAAAGTGTGTTGGCAATCAACCCCAATGCGCGAAATATTGCCAAGAGCTTAGATGCGGAAGAAACAAAACGTAGCCCACTTCATGGGGTTCCTGTTCTATTGAAGGACAACATTGAAACCAAAGACATGCCAACAACGGCTGGGAGTTACACGCTCAAAGATAATGATACAGGGCGCGATGCACCTTTGGCAAAGGGTTTGCGTGATGCTGGTGCGGTTATCATTGGCAAAGCCAATCTTTCACAATGGGCGAATTTTCGTTCGACAAATTCGACGAGCGGATGGAGTGCTTTGGGCGCTCAAACAAAAAATCCACATGCCCTTAACCGGTCGCCTTGTGGGTCAAGCTCAGGCAGTGGTGCGGCCGTTGCGGCAGGTATTGTGCCTGCGGCGATAGGTACGGAGACCAATGGCTCTGTGATTTGTCCATCTTCAATGAATGGCATTGTTGGCTTTAAACCTACGGTGGGTGTTATCCCTCAAGATTTGATTGTACCCATTTCATCAACGCAAGATACCGCGGGCCCTATGACGTTAACGGTCGAAGATGCGGCGATTCTTATGGACGCTATGACGGGCGGTGGAAGTGATTACCGAGAAGCCGTCCTCGCAGGAACCTTATCGGGCAAACGGATTGGGGTTTTGAATTTTGCGCGTGGATCCAATGCTGGCGTGCAGGCCAATTTTGAGGCTGTTTTAGAGGTTTTGAAATCCCAGGGGGCTGTTTTGATCGAAGTTGAAAACTACGAAGCGCCTGAAGGTTTCTGGACTGCAGCTTTTGACGTTTTGAAATATGAATACAAAGCGACGCTTAATGAGTATTTGGCTGAGGCTGCCCCTGCTGTAAAATCCCGTAAGCTTTCGGCTATAATTGCCGAGAATAAAACAATTGCTGCGGAAATGGCTGTATTTGATCAAGACATTATGGATATGTCTGACGCTTTAGGCGATTTAAACAGCCCTGAATATAAAGAGGCTCTGAGTTTAGTTTTAAATGCGACGCGCCAAGAGGGACTTGATAAAATAATATCTGAAAATGATTTGGACGCCGTTGTGGCACCGAGTACAGCGCCAACATTTTTAATCGACCATGTTTATGGTGATAGCTATCCTGGGGGCACTGGGGCAGGGTGGATGGCTGCTATCGCTGGGTATCCCCATATTACTGTGCCGATGGGGGAAGTAAAAGGCTTACCTGTAGGCGTTTCATTTATGGGTTTAGCAGGCGCTGACAAAGAGATTATGGCAATTGGTCATGCGTTTGAGCAGGTTGGTGGAAAGCGCATTAAGCCTCGTTTTGTTGATTCAATAGAAAGAATGCCAAATACTGGCACAGTGTCAAGAAACTGACATTAAAGAACGCTAACTGGACGAAAGCGATAAAACGGGTGAAAGACGAAATATGATGGCATTTGCCAAAAGCCTAAAAAAAACTGACCCAGTTTCGACGGCTGTCAAGCTATTGCAGGCCGGCTTGTTGCTTTTGACAGGTTGGATATTAACCCGTGCTGTTTTGCTTCTGGTAAACCCTGAAAGTGCTTGGACACCTTTACCGCAAGTCTCATCAATTTTGACGAATGAGAGTGGTGAGGTCGTTCGTGATTATGACTTTTCAACAGATCCTTTTCGACTGGCTAAAAGTGAAGCCATTGCAAGTGCTGTTTTTTTAGACCCAGGGTTCGATGTCCCTGAAACACAGCTTAATCTGATCCTGAAAGGACGCACGGTTGGTAATCCCGGGTCGGCTGTGCTGCAAACGCCTGATAACAAAGAGTCGTCCTATAGAGAAGGAGACGAAGTTATGAGCGGTGTTACTTTACAAAGCGTCTCTTCGGACTTTGTCGTCTTGGATGTACGCGGGGAACGAGAGCGGCTCACCTTCTCAAGGGAAGAGCGCACGGCACTCGGGTTATCCAACCAAGAAAGTGCTCAATCCGTTAATGACAGTATGAATGTCGCTGTAGAGGTGACCGGGCCTCAACTCATCCCCACTGTAAACGCCTTAAATGCTTCAGATCTACTCAATGCTGTCCGTTTGAACCCCAAGTTCGATAAGGGGCAGTTGACGGGGTATGTTATCCAATCAACAGGGGATGAGACCTTGCTGAAAAATTATGGTCTGCAATCTGGTGATATTGTGACAGCATTAAATGGGGAAAGCCTTTTACAAGGTCCGCCTGATTTGCGAAGCCTACAACAGACTTTAAGCAGAGCACGACAGGTGCGCTTGGATGTTATTCGGGACGGACGTCCCCAAACGGTAAAGATTGGGCAATAAGGCCATGACACGCTTAAAATATTTCACAAAAGGATTATTGGCAGCAAGTTGTCTCGCCATATCCCCTCTTACAGTCCCTGCTTTGGCACAGGATGTCCATCAAATTACAATGCAACAAGCCGATATTCGGGCTTTCATTGACGATGTTTCAATGGTGACGGGAAAGACCTTTATCGTTGATCCACGGGTTCAGGGTCGTGTCACAATCAGTTCTGAAGAAAAAATAAGCAAAGGCGAAGTCTTTGAAGTCTTTAAAGATGTCATGCGTGTACACGGTTACACCGTCATACGTACGGCAACAGGTGAATATCGTGTCACCTTGTTGCAGGGCGCTGCGCAAGATGCCCCATTTGTTGATGGAAATGGTATTAACGGACGCTTTGCGACAACGGTTATCAAGTTAAATTACTCTGATGCAGCAGAAGCGGCACGTTTAATTAAACCTGTTATGCACAGCCAAGGGCAGGTAACAGCTAACCCAGGCGGGAACGTCTTAGTCATCACAGATTTTCCTGAAAATTTGCGTAAGGCGCGAGAGATTGTTTCGGCTATGGATGTCGACGGCAGTGTGACAGAAACTATTCAACTCAGCCAACTCTCAGCAATCGATGCAGAAGAAGCCCTCAAGAAATTAGCGGGAACAAAACCCCGCGTAAAAGTCGTCGCTATATCGACGAGTAATTCACTTATAATCGAAGGGCCACGTGATGATGTTGAGCGTTTAAAGCCTGTCATTGCCAGTATGGATGTCGGATCGATTGCCCCACGTGGCGCAGTCAGTGTTATTCCGCTTCGTTTTGCCGATGGCTCTACATTGGTCGAGCTTCTTAACACCTTACTGCCCTCCTATACTATCGAAGGAAAACCATCCCCAACAGTGGCTTATGAAAGCTTCTCAAACACATTAGTCATTAGCGCTGATGGTGAGACGCAAGCCGCATTAGAAGGCATAATTCGACGCCTTGATATACGTCGCCCGCAAGTCCTTGTTGAAGCTATTATTGTCGAAATTTCAGATACGGCAGCGAAAGAGCTTGGCGTGCAATTTTCTGTTGGCGGTATCAATGGCAGTTCCGTTCCATTGGTGTCGACAAATTTTTCTGGCGGCGCAAATATGTTGGCTCTTGCGGGGGCATTGGCGGGGCCCTCAATCGGACTAAATGAGACAACGCAAGCCGCTTTGGAAACGGCTGCAATTAACTCTATTACGGGGCTACAGGGTGCGACAGCAGGTATTGGTGGAATAGAAGGTGACACTGTTTTTTCAGCGATTATAAATGCTCTGGAACGAGATGAAGATAGCAATATTCTTTCAACGCCTTTTGTTACCACATTAGATAATGTGCCCGCGACCTTCTTGGTCGGGCAAGAGATTCCAATAACAACGGGCGAAAGTTTAGGGGCAAATAATATCAATCCTTTCCGTACATTTGAGCGCAAAGAAGTTGGTATTAAACTAAATGTTTTACCACAAATTAGCGAAGGTGACGTTGTACGTTTGGAAATCGCTCAAGAGGTAAGCTCAATTGCAGGGGCCATTACCAGCCTGTCTCAAGACTTCGTCACTAACAAGCGTGAAATCGAAACAACTGTCTTAGCGAATAATGGTGAGATCATCGTTTTAGGTGGCTTGGTTCAAGATGATGAGCAAGTGACCATAGAAAAGGTACCATTGCTTGGCGACGCGCCTCTTATTGGAAATCTGTTCCGTAATCAGGATAAGTCCCGTGTAAAAACAAATTTGATGGTGTTTTTACGTCCAACGATTATTCGAAATGGTGAAGACTCACGGCCTCTGACTCAAGAACGTCTGCAGCGTATGCGTGCAGAGGATATGCTTCAATCTGGTCGAGATTATTCCAAAATAGACGACGTGGTAAATACTGATCGATAATGCGTAAATTTTTATGGTTTTTACCTGGGGTTATACTGGCTTTATTAGCATTTATGCCTCTGTCATGGGTAGGGGCCCTTTTCATACCATCGAGTCTGACAAATACTGCAACGCAGTATCAAGGTACGGTATGGAATGGCCAGATAACCAATCTGAATGATGTAAGATCAGTCCAGTACAGTTTTAGTCCTCTGAAACTATTGACGGGCGATTATCCAGTTAAGGCAAAATTCGGAGCGACCGGCCTTCAAGGGAAGGCAAGCCTTTCAGGGTCAAAGGCTAAAGATGTTAATCTTCAAGTTAATGTCGCAAATTTACCTTTGCCTGACCCTCGCTTGCGAGGTTTGGCAGGGCAGATTACAGCACAAATTGATAGTTTAGAGTGGTCAAAAGATGGGCGATGTAAGACAATAAACGGAACAGCCCAAACAGATATTTTGACACGTAATGAGTCTCTTTTTGCTTGGTCTGGTCCAATTTTATCTGGCCCTATCCGTTGCGATAAGGCGGGCAATTTTGTGTTCTCTTTGCAAGGACAAGACAACACCCAAACAATTATATCAATCGCATCAATTTCTGCTGTAGGCGATTATCAGTCAGACATAAGTGTTGTGACGCGTGATGCTGAAGCCGCAATGGTCTTACCTCTCTTTGGTTTCGAGGTCAGGGAGCAAAATCCAAATGGTGCAGAATTTCGTTTGGTTGAACAGGGTAAATGGCGTTAGACCTACTTCGTGAGATATTCTTTTCTTTCCATATCCTTTTTAATTTTAGCGGGATGCGCCTCAGTGCCTTCGACTGATATTGAACCAGAAAAATCTAGAACCCTCGCTTCATTACCCCCGCAAACTCTAGCCCCCGGACAATGTGGACTTTTCCTTTGGACAGCAGGCGTAAAACGAAGTTTCATAGGTTTTGAA
>CAYGSV010000057.1:0-12712 GCA_964352635.1 uncultured Algimonas sp. | reverse complement strand
CAAATTAATATCTTCCGCAATCAGCAAGAAATGATCCGTCTCGCTGTATCTGGTGAAGAAAATGTGAGTGAAAGAGAGCTCAAGCGTTTTGCCGAAAAGACACGGCGGGAAATTGGCTTGCTGGGTTTCATTCCCTCCGTGGAGTTATTTGGGGTGCGCGGCGAAGAAGTTTCTATTGAAGTGTCAGAAGATGCCCTCCGCCAATATGGTTTGACACTCGGTGAAGTCGCGACGTCGGTGCGCGGAACATCTGTGAATTCTTCCTCAGGGAATGTGCGGACGAATATCGGTAACATGCAGCTCCGCACGCGTAATCAAGCGGACAGTCAAGAAGACTTTGAAAACATCATTGTACGTCAAGATGAGGGTGGAGCCACCATCCGTGTCAGAGATATCGCAACCGTGATTGATGGCTTTGAAGAGGTTAATCTCCTCGCGACCGTGAACGGCAAACGGACGGTTCTGGTTCAAGTCATGAGCGGCCCAAATATGGACATTATTAAAATGTCCAGGAACGTGAATGAATATCTTGAAAAGATCAGTGACGATTTGCCCGACGGCGTCTCTATAACGGTTTGGGAGGATGCTGAGGAAATGTATTCAGGTCGCATCTCAACCATCGCTAAGAATTTCTTTACGGGATTACTGCTCGTCTGTTTGACTCTGATGTTATTCTTACGTCCCAAAATTGCTATCTGGGTCTCCATCGGGATTGCAACGGCCTTTGCGGGTGGCTTGGCTTTGCTTCCTTTATTCGGTGTATCCTTTAATATGATTTCGACATTTGCTTTCCTCCTCGTGATTGGGGTGATTGTGGATGACGCCATTATTGTGGGTGAGGCCATTCATTTCAAAACTGAAGAAGGTGAGACAGGACTAGAAGCCGCCGTCAGCGGCACAAATATGGTGGTTAAGCCTGTTATTTTTGCCGTTATCACAACGATGATTTTCTTCGCGCCTTGGATGTTTTTATCTGGCGGCACGAGTGAATTTACCCGGGCTATTTCGCTTGTGGTTATCCTGTCTTTGTTCTTCTCATTAATAGAGGCGCTCCTTATTTTACCAGCGCATTTAGGTCATTTGAAACCTGTAAACCCTAAGAGTAAAATCATGCGGCTTCAGAATAAAATCTCTGAAAGCCTCATGACATTTTCTCAGAAAGTCTATCGTCCACTTATCACGAAGGCTCTGCATCATCGTTATTTGACGGCATCGCTCTTCATTGGCTTTATGATTATGTCGATTGGATTGATGTCAAATGGTCTCGTGAAATCAACTTTCTTTCCTGAGAGTGAGTCTGACCAGATTGAGATTTCTGTGCAACTCCCAGAGGGTACGCCGTATTCGCGTGCGCTTGAAGTGCTCGCTCAAATTCAAAAGGCTGAGCATGAATTGCAAGAAGAAATCAAAGCCAAAGATGGTGACTTGATTGAAAATTGGTACACGCGGTCTCGGGATAATAATATCTTGGCTCTTGTGAAATTAGTGCCGCCAGAGACACGTTTGTTATCGGCCAAGGAAACATCCGAGCGTTTGCGTGAACTCATTGGTGACGTGCCAGATGCTGAAAACATTTCCGTGAATTACCAAGACGGTAATGACGGGCCGCCTATTCAATATGTCTTAAACGCCAAAGAGTTTGATGATTTGCAAGCGGCTGCGGATGACTTGATGGGACAACTCCGGAGTTATGAAGGCGTGTTCAATGTCGTCAATGATATGGAGAGTGCGTCTGAAGAAGTGCAATTTGATTTGAAGCCTGGTGCTGAAAGCTTGGGCGTCACGACGGCTGATGTCGCACGTCAGGTTCGCCAAGGGTTCTTCGGTGAAGAAGTCCAACGTTTGCCCCGCGACGGCGAAGATGTGCGTGTTTATGTGCGCTATCCTCGCATGGACCGAGAGTCTTTGGATTTCTTAAATTCCATTCGTATTCGGACAAATGACGGCCGAGAATTGCCGCTCGAAGCTGTCGCGGATCTCCGCTTTGAAAAGGGCACCAACCGCATTCTACGTCGTGAACGTCAACGGGCGATTATTGTGAGCGCAGAAGTCGTATCCGAACGCATTGATGAAATTCGAGAGGCGCTAGATGAAGACTTCTTCGAAACGTTCGATGCTAATCATCCGAATGTGACGCGCGGCAATATCGGCCGTGCACAAGGTGAGGCGGAATTCCAAAAAGAATTGTTGACGCTGCTCTTAGTCGCGATTGGGTTTGCGTATTTCTTAGTCGCTATCTCGTTTAAATCTTATTCCGAGCCAATCCTTATCCTCTTTGCGGCTATTCCGTTTTGTTACTGCGGCATGATTATCGGTCATTTGGTCATGGGAACGCCAGTCTCTGTCCTATCTTTGATGGGAATGTTTGCGGCGGCGGGTGTGGCCGTGAATGATAACCTTGTCTTGATTGATTATGTGCAACGACTTCGTGCCAAAGGCATGAGCGGGGCGGAAGCGTTAATTGAAGCGGGCACGAGACGTTTCCGCCCTATTCTATTGACGTCGCTTACGACCTTTATCGGTTTGATGCCGCTACTCTTAGAGCGTTCACTGCAAGCACAGTGGCTCATACCCATCGGGATTAGTCTAGCCTTCGGCGTGTTGTTCGCTCTGTTTGTGACACTCTTCTTTGTGCCAGCGCTCTACGGTATTGGTGCGGATATCAGAAGGTTCTTTGTTTATCTGATAAATGGGAAACCCATTCAGCGCTTTACTGCCGATCTGCCTGCATAACGAGTTTCTTGTAGTCACGCAGGTCACCGTCATACCGTTTCGCTTTGCCTTTATTGACAAGCCATAAACGGTCGGCGGTGGCTTCGGCCAAATACACATCATGGGTAATCAGGAGCACAGCACCCGGGAAATCATTAAGTGCGTAGATTAAGGCTTCGCGGCTATCGATATCCAAATGCGATGTAGGCTCATCAAGGATAAGCACATGCGGTTTATCGATGGACATTAGTCCCAATAAGAGCCGCACTTTCTCACCGCCTGACAGCTTCTCAACATTGGTCTCGACCTTTTCATGAGAGAAGCCCATCTGTGCCGCTGCGCCGCGCGCTTTGTGTTGCGGCGTTCCTGTTGGGAGCTTTTGCGTGACGTGATCAAGGACAGTTTCGCCTGCCGTCAATTCATCCAATTGATCTTGCGAGAAATACCCGATTTTTAAAGACGAAGAGGCTTTGCGTTGACCCGTCATTAAGGGGAGGCGTTGGGCAATGGATTTCACCAAAGTCGTCTTGCCCTGACCATTCGCGCCAACAATCGCGATGCGATCATCAGGGTCGAGGCGGAGGTTTACTTTGGATAAAATCATGGCGTCATCACCATAACCCAAATCTGCATTTTCAAGTTCTAACATGGGTGGAGCCAGTTTGCCTTTAGGCTCAGGGAAATTGAAGGGTGTTGTTCGCTCGGCAATGGGAATGGCAATGTCTTGCATTTTCTCGAGCATTTTGACCCGCGATTGTGCCTGACGTGCTTTAGAGGCTTTGGCTTTAAAGCGATCAACAAAGGCTTGCAAATGCGCTTTTTCTGCGTCTTGTTTTTCTTTCTGGGCCGTCAGTTGTGCCGTCTTTGAGGCTTGTAAGGTCATCCAATCATCATAGCCACCCGGCGTGACCATAAGCTGTTGATGCTCAAGCGCGAGCGTATGCGTGACCGAGCGATTGAGCATTTCACGGTCATGGCTCACCATAATCACTGTGTGTGGATATTTGCGGATATAGCCTTCGAGCCACGCCGCGCCTTCAAGGTCGAGATAGTTGGTTGGCTCATCCAAAAGCAAAACATCCGGTTCACTCACAAGAACACCTGCAATCGCGGCGCGCATACGCCACCCACCGGAGAACTCTTTCGTTGCGCGGTAGAAATCATCTTGTTGAAAGCCAAGACCTGCGAGGACAATGGCGGCGCGCGTGTCCGCATTCCACGCATCCATATCAGTCAGACGCTCATATATTTCGCCAAGCTTATCGGGATCTGTTTCCGTCTCAGATGCTTTCATCAAGGCATGTCGTTCTTGATCCGCCGCGAGGACCACATCCATAATGGTATCATCCGTTGCTTTGACTTCCTGGGCGACCCAACCAAGGCGCGCGCGGTAATGGAGGCGTCAGAGGTGGGGTTTTCGACCTCTTCACGAATAAGGCGCAAGAGTGTCGACTTACCCGTCCCATTGCGCCCAATCAGGCCGACTTTCCAACCCGCAGCAATCTGCGCCGAGGCTTTACGAAAAAGCGGGCGGCCCTGAACGGCATAATCAAGATCAGTAATCGATAACATCCGCGCGCCTTAAGCAATGGAGGGCAGAACGCAAGCGGAAAGCACTGTCAAAAAGCGCGGAGCTGGCTGCTAACTTAGCTCACTTACTCGACGTTCGAGACAGATCATGAGCGGCGGCTATGCAAGGCACAGATTTTGGGCAAAACTGCCTAAAATTTCGCCGAAGTTTCTTTCCTTGACGGGTAAATGTTCCAGGCGAAAAGGCTTGTAACGAGTGACTCTTATGCAAGCGCACCGTTTTTGAAGGGTTAGCTATTGAAAAATATAGATTTTTTGACTGTGACAAATATCTCACGCCTTCACGCTTAAGTCACGAAAATGTCATCTGACTGTTGACCTCATACAATCTTGCATATTACAGAAGCTTAACAGTTATGCTTGGCATGGAATCGAGGAGAAACTCGGTCAGCCAGATATGTTTTCGAAGGGACATAAACATGAACTCCAAGTTCTTCTTAAAAGCTTTACTCCAAAGCTCAGCCATTACAGCAATCGCAATGGGTACGGCCTTTGCTCAAGATGCTGATACCACTCCTGATGTTGATGATGAAGTCGTTGTTACTGGGTCACGTATTAAACAAAGTACATTTTCGAGCCCTGTGTCTATTGATGTTCTAACTGTAGAGGACGCGAAAATACAAGGTGTTGCTGATATTGGCGGCTTGCTTCAAACAGCAACTGCTATTTCAGGTTCGAGCCAAATCACATCTGCCGTGTCATCAGCTTTCGTTGCAAATGGCGGTTTAGGGGCTGAAAACGTAGGCCTTAGAGGGCTAGCTGCAAATCGAACACTAGATCTTATTAATGGCCGACGTGCTGGACCATCGGGTATTCGTGGTTCGATCAATTCTTTTGATCTTAACTCAATTCCACTATTGGGCGTTCAACGTGTTGATATTTTGAAAGATGGAGCTTCTTCCGTTTATGGTTCTGACGCCATTGCAGGTGTAATCAACTATATCACTGACACATCAGATGCTAAATCAATCGATTTATTCACTGAGGTTAGTGAAAATGGTGGCGGAGAAATATTCCGCGGAAGTGCAACTTATGGCGAGACTTTTGAGCGCGGACGGTTCCGGATTACAGCAGACTACATTAAAGAAAAAGAGCTCGCTCGTAAAGACCGTGAGTATCTAGATTGTGAACCAGACTATACATTCACAGACGCCTCTTTGACAACACGCGCTGATGTTATTGATCCTCGTACAGGGGAACCAAAATGTGGCGGTACGATTTGGGGACATGTTTGGGTTTATGACTATGGTTCCGACAATGTAATCCCAAATCGTCGTAATCGCCTCCTGCAGTTTAACTATGGCGGTGAGCTAGATGGTCTCTTACCTCAAGTTCCTGCAAGTCTCGATGGGTCAGGACTGAATATCCCGAATGGTTGGCATCAGGTGGAATATTTCACAGCAGACGCTTTGAATGACCGTAATGACCCCCTTTCTGGATTTTTACCGCCATATGCAGCGTTAGGTGCTGGATTTAATCCTGATTCCAACGTCCAAAATGCTGTTACGAATACCTATAACCCGTTACAGCGCGATACAAGCGTTACGCCTGAGCAAGAACGCTTTACATTGATGTTTGATGGTGATTATGAGCTAACAGATACTATTACGGCTTATGGTGAAGCGCTTTTCAATCGCCGTGAAAACTACAGAAATGGTATTACTCAGTATTTTTCTTATATTTATGGTGAAAGTGCCGAAGTTTTTGGGGGCGGAGCGAATACAAACCCCACAGCCGCGGGCTGGGGCGGTCCGAACTCTTGGTTTAGTCCAACACCTGTTGCCGATCATGGTGATCAATCCAATAAAATTGATTATTTCCGCCTTGTAGGTGGTTTAAAAGGAACATTTGGTGAAGGTACGCCCGCCGCAGGATGGGATTGGGATGTATATGTTCAGCATTCAGACAGTGATGCAGAGTATACTGAGCAAATTGTCCGTAATGACTCTATTCGTGATTATAATTTCTCAACAGAATCTTGCCAAACAATTGATAATGGTAATGGTTTAGGTATTACTTCGGGCGCATCTGGCGAAGTTAATGGTGAAACGATTACGATTGCTGGCATACCCTGCGTAGATGTGCGTTGGTTTGATCCAGGTTTCTTGGCAGGAGACGTTACCCCTGAGGAACGTGCTTTCTTATTTTCTGAAGACACCGGTTCAACAAAATACACCCAGACTACTGTTGAAGGTTTTGTAACAGGAGACTTGTTTGATCTTCCTGGCGGTAAACTTTCTGGTGCGGCTGGTGTATTCTATCAGCGTGACGAAATTACGGATCGACCCTCTGATACAACACTTGTTGGTAATGAGTTCCTAGGAAGCCGAGCAGGTATTACCACAGGTGTGCAAAGCACAACGGCGATATATGGTGAGCTGAATATACCAATCATCTCCGATAAGCCTTTCTTTGAAAATGTTTACGCAACGGCTTCGGGTAGATTCTCAGAGATTACATCGAAAAATGTTGACGGACGCAGTATTACAGAAGACGGATTTAATTATCGTTTGACAGCAAACTGGCAAATGATCCCTGCTTTCCGCGTGAGAGGCTCGTTGGGTACATCATTCCGTGCGCCAGGTTTGTTCGAACAATTTTTGGCAGATGAAACAAGTACAGTTCGTCAATCTGTTGCTGACATCTGTATTGGTTATGAAGATTTACAAGTTGGAGATGATCCAGCGGCAACAGTCATTCAAGGAAATTGTGCTGCTGATGGTGTGCCACTAAACCATGGTTCAAGCCCAATCGCTGCGAGTGTGGCGCTTGGAGGCGGTTTTGGTCAATTAGTACCTGAGACCTCCAAGAACTATACAATTGGTGCGGTCTTTACGCCTGATTTTGCCGATCTGAGTGTTGCGGTTGATTACTTCGATATTGCGATTGAAGATGAAATTGACACAGTGAGCGCAGCGAATATTATTCGAGGTTGTTATGCATCCCTTGATTTCGCAAATGAGCCTTTGTGTGATTTCTTCTCTAGAGAAAGAGACCTACCAGCTTCAGACCCTCGCGTTACTGGTAACCCTCTACGTATCGTAGATATTAACTCTCGTTTCCAAAACGTGAACCTTCAGAAAAATAGCGGTATTGATGTAAATATCCGCTATCGTCACGATACAAAGTGGGGTGAGTTTAATTTGAGTTCTGCATGGTCACGACAACTCAAGGACGAACGTCAACTGGTAGCACAAAGTCAAACAGAGTTTTTGAATGGCGGCCTTGGCGAACCAAAGTTAACAAGTACGACAAATCTTACATTTGAACCAAATGATAACTTACTGTTCAGATATGGTATAGATTATTTTGGAAGCGTTGATCTTTTGAGAAATACGTTCCCAACGGCTGAAGACTTTAGCACACTTACGGGTGTAGGTGCTGATGGAAGTTACTCATTCGAACAAGACGGCGTAACCGTATTTGCAAAACGGTATCTAGAAGAAACATTTTATCATAGCTTCTCTGCGCAGTATAAAAACGATGAAGGTTGGGCATTCAGAGCTGGCGTAAATAACATCTTTGATGAGCATCCACCAGCAACGACATTGAATAGTACATTTGGCACTTCACCGATTGTCTCTCAATATGATTTATTGGGACGTCGTTTCTTCGTGAATGTGACGAAAAACTTCTAAATTAGTTGTACAAATTAATTTAAAGGCGGGCTTAGGTCCGCTTTTTTTTTTGAAGGACCAACACAATGGACTCACCTCGTGTTTTTGCCAAGGCGGACAATTTAAACGAGCTTAACCCGCAGTTTCAACAAGCCAGATTAAGTAATCATTTTTTCCTTAATAGCGTCCCTAAAAGCGGAAGCCATTTACTGAAAAATATCATCAGAATGTTTGTCCCTATTGATCAACAATACGGCCCTGATTTCATACAGTATGCTACTCTGAAGCAACATCATCACATTTTTTTGTCTAAGACACCGATGTTAAGTTGGGGACACTTATTATTTGCAGATAGTTCAGCAATATTGCTTAAGAATGTGAACCATATTTTACTCGTTAGAGACCCCTATGATTGGGTGCTAGCGAGAACAAGATTTTTTCTGTCTGAAAATTTTCAGTTCAATTTAGAAGATTTGAAATATGGAAGAACATCTGTTGAAGATTTTATGAATATGATGATTTTTGGAGTGCATAATCGATTTCCCAACATGCAAGAGATTTACCTCAACAATGGTGTCGCATGGCTTGGAACAAGCACCAATATAATAAAATATGAAGACATAATTCATCATTTAAAAAACTTAGAAAGCCCTGAAGCAAAGACATTTTTTAGTGAATTGCTTGGTTTTGCTGGTATCGCTCTTCCAGAAGATTGGAAGGAGCGCATTCGTATTGGGTCTGATCGGGAACAAAGCGGAACAGCTCGTGAAAACCTAGATCTGAAAGGTCAAAAGGTTCCAAGTATTCTACCTGATGTGCAAAAACAGCTCGTTGATTATTTTTGCCCTGGTTTAAGAAAAGTTTTGGGTTACTTGGATTAGGTGCTCCAAGCCTGCGGCGAAGGTGCGATAGGCCACTTCTTCATACCTAATGCCAAATGCAGCCAGATATGGTGTGGGGGGAGTTCTTTTGGCGCTTTTTGTATAGCGTTTAAAACGAATGGAACAGGTATGGACTTTTCTCTAAGTTCACCGAAACGACTTTCAAATTCTGGGCCTCTAAAATCCATTCCAAACAAAATGGCTTCATAGCTTGAGTGGTTCCAAAGACTGCCTGTATCCACAGGGGGGCGTTCATCTATTTCTGGGTCGTTATCAAGTGGACGATTGTAATTGAAACCATAGAAAGCTTGGTCTTCGAAATCTGACTGTGACGGGCCTTTCATCTGCCAATGCTCTAATTTTGCTTTGAGCCTGTCATTAATACGGTCTGGCTTTTGTACCTCGCGCCAAAAGGCTGTGTCATTTCGACGTGTCAGGCAGTAATGCAAGTTAATGAAGTCGAGAATTTCATAGTACCGATTGGAAATGATGCGGTTGAATCGAAAGGCTAAGGCTTGCATGTCTTCGTCTTTATGCGGAAAATGTTCTGCCAGCGTTACAGCGGCGAGCTCACACATATACAAACCCGTCGACTCTAAGGGCTCAATAAAGCCGCCAGATAATCCTATGGCAATACAATTGCCCGCCCAAGCTTTTCTTCTTTGACCGACTTTAAATTTTATCAACCGGGTATCTGTTTCTTCGAAACCATCGCCTTGATAGGCAAGGAGTTCGCGGCGGGCGTCTTCTGGGGAAATAAAATCTGATGCGTGTACATACCCAATCGCTCTGCGAGTTTGCGTGGGGGTATCCCATATCCACCCTGCGGACTGCGCCGTGCATGTTGTGTAAGGGCGAATAACGCCAGGGAAGTGGTTTTCATAATCGAATTGAGTCACAAGCGCTTGATTGCAAAGCAGCCACTGTCTGTAATCGTCAAACTCTACCCCGAGCGCCTTTTCAATTAAAAGCGCGCGAAAGCCCGTACAATCGATAAAAATATCGCCTTTAATTTTGTTTCCGTTTTCCAAAGTAACATGTGTAATTTTACCGTCTTCGGATACAGCAACATCGTCTACATTTGCGAGAATGTTTTTAACGCCTCTGGGCACAGAATATTCGTTTAAGTAATCAGCAAAAAGCTGTGCATCAAAATGATAGGCATATTTAAGGGGGGCAGGGGGAGGCTGTCCGTTCATTGTTTTTGGACTGAGATTGATTTCCGAAATTATGGTCTGGGCAGAGACAGTTTCCATAAAAGGAATATCCCGAAGACTTTCCATCCAGCGAACGCCAGTTCTATCAATAGGTCCAGGTGTCGCGCGGCTAAAGGGGTGGTGATAACTCTCGCCCTTGTTCTCAAGCCAGTTCACATATTTAATGGATTGCTTAAAGGTGGCATCTGTTGCCTTCATAAACTCAATCTCATCCAGTCCTATGACTTCTAACATATGATGTATTGAAGGGACGGTGGCTTCACCGACAGATATTCGGGGTATGTCGGGCGACTCGACCAGTGTGATATCAACCGTTTGATTTTGGCCTTTATTGTTTAAGGCGCCGTTCAAATAAGCGGCAGTCATCCAGCCTGCAGATCCTCCACCAACGATTACAATTTTACGCATAAGACTCACCTGCACCGTGTCTGATTGTCCATTTAAACGGTACTTAATTTCAGTGTATCCCTAATGATGCCTGCCAAAAATTGCAACTTTCATCCCTGTATCAACGCTTGAAAAAAACAATAAGTAAGATTGACGCTTCTGTCTTTAGCTACAGCCATATTTAAGTTATACAGACCTATTACAACAACCGCAGAACCCCTTGATTATGACCTTATCTTTTAAGAGCCAATTACCCAGTTTAGATGGCATTTATGCGGCCCTATTCGCCGCCTCCGAAGTTATCTATGGGGAGCTCAAAAAAGGGTCTGGTTTAAAGTTTGCGGCCTCAAGCAATGAGTCTGGGGACGACCAGATTGAACTAGATGTTATCGCCGATGAAGCTTTTTTTGAAACTCTAAGTGCAGACGGTAATGTGCGTTACGTCGTATCCGAAGAGAGACCAGGCCTAAACAAAATCTCAGACGGCCTTTTCAGCGTGGCGCTAGATCCTCTGGATGGGTCAAAATCTGCTTTAGTCGGCATCCCATCGGGTGCAATTTTTGGAATTTTCGAAAACGCCGAAGTTGCAAAAGACTTTAATGGAAAGAATATCATTAGTGGCGGTTTTTTTGTTTTCGGTATGAATCTAGAAGCCTATTTTGCCGATGGCGATAATGTTTACAAAGGTATTTTTGATCAAGATACATCAGAGTGGTCACTCTTGCAGATTAAAGGGGGCTTACCCTCCGCTGATGTCTTGGCGATTAATGGTGCCAACCAAACAGTTTGGGATACATGGTTGCAAAATCATTATGCTAGCCTTTTGGATACGCATAATGGGACTGTTAAGCCGCACAATATGCGTTGGTACGCTTCAATGGTTTCAGACATAAAACGGCTGGTCTTACAGGGCGGTATTTTTGCGTATCCCAGCGCTAACCGCAAAGGATATGAGCAAGGCCACCTTCGACTGGTCTATGAAGCCATTCCAATGTCATTCTTAATTCAGGCTATGGGCGGGGCTTCTACAAATGGAGATCAGTCTATCTTGAAGGCCAATGTGGAAACCCTACATCAAAAAACACCTGTCTTTATTGGTGAAAAAAGTAAAATAGAAGCTTTTGAGGCCGCCAAGAAGGCATAGACGTCTAAATGTCTTGCAAACTCACCTCTTGGTTGACTTTAGATTTTAATAGCTTGGTCATATGACTGCGTCGGCTATTTTATAAAATTACAGAGAAATACCAATTCCAGAGAAATCCAAGTAGCGTGTTTGTATGCCGCGGCTCGTTAGTGTTGCAAATATATAACAGTTTATAGAAAAAATGCAATTGGTATGACCAATTATGTACCATTGGTACTATTTATGGGCTTGACAATCCTCCCCAATCTGGCTCTTGTTCGAATAATAAGGCGATAAACAAAACAGCCGAAACAAAGGGAAAGATCAAAATGTCTCAGTCCACAACAGGATTAAATCAAAACGGTAAATCTGCAAAAACATGGCTTAAAGGCTCTTTGCTTTTAGGGGCTAGCCTTTCAATGCTGGCCACTTCCACAAGTGCTATTGCTCAAGACGCGCCTACTGATGAAGTTATTGCCACAGGTATTCGTCAGTCACTTGAGAATGCTTTGGTTGAAAAACGCGATGCAGACAGTCTGGTTGAAGTTATTTTAGCTGAAGACATCGGTAAGCTTCCAGACCAAAACCTTGCAGAGGTTCTTGAGAATGTAACAGGTATTCAAATCACGCGTACAGCGGGTGTTGGTACAGGTGTGCAAATTCGGGGTACAAACGATAACCGCGTAGAGATTAATGGTGTTTCCACTGTGGGTTCTGGTTCCGGCCGTGTCGGTATCAGTTTTGAAGACGTTAACCCCGCTATTATTGCGGGTGTAGAAGTCATTAAGGCGCCAGAGGCCTCAACGATTGAGGGTTCAGTTGGCGGTACTGTCAACCTAAGAACAATTCGCCCACTTGATTTGAAAGAGACTCTTGCCTCTGTTCGCATCCAAGGCGAATATAGTGAACTGAGTTCAGATGGCATTCAACCTCGAGTGTCAGGGGCTGTTGGTAAGAAATGGGAAAACGCTTCTGGTCAAGAAATCGGTTTCGTTGCTAGTGGTTCCTTCACGCAACAGGATGCCGTCTCCTTCCGCCCGCGTGCTGACGTAGACCAACTTCTGGACGTTGATGGTAGAGAAGTACTTGGCATTCAGTTTCTTCTGCAAGAGCAGGAAAAGTTTGCTTATGAGACGCTTAATTTTGCTGGTACGGTTGAGGCCAAGCCTACGGCCAACACAAAGA
>CAYGSV010000056.1:0-12857 GCA_964352635.1 uncultured Algimonas sp. | reverse complement strand
GGGTAGTTTATGATGATGATATTGCTGGGGTTATCGTCAGGAAGGATGAAACGGCAGAAAATACCGACGCAGTAACGACTGCAAACAAAATTCTTAAACTGTGTACTTTCAAAGTCAGGCCGCAATCGCGAGGCATAAGCCTAGGTGAACATTTATTGAAACAGGCCTTTTGGCACGCACAGCAGAATGGATATGATCTAGTGTATGTTACAACATACGAGGATCAAACAGTTCTTATCAGCTTGCTCGAAACATATGGATTTGAACACACCCACACAAAAGATGATGGCGAACGAATTTATGAAAAGCCATTTTCATCTGCAAAATTAGCCTCGGATAACACATCCGGGTTTTTGCAAGCACAACTCAATTATCCTAGGTTTGTCTCGGGCCCTGATGTGCCGGCGTTCGGAATTCCTATAAAAGAGGAATATCATGACACCTTGTTCCCCGAGCTCAAGGATACAAGCCAATCAGACTTATTCGAGCAGGCCGGATTCGGATCTCAATCGTTAAGACCGGGAAACACTATCCGCAAAGTTTATGTATGTCGCACCCCAAGCGGACTTGACGCCCCTGGTGCAATTTTACTCTTCTATAAAGGTGTTTCGGAGAATCAACCGTCGCAAAGTATAACCGCAGTGGGTATATTGGAAAACTTTCAAATGGCTACAAGTGAAGCAGAGCTGTCGCGGTTAACTGGTGGTCGTTCCGTCTATAGCGAGGAGCAATTAGCTGAATGGAAACCAACACCCGACGAGCCAATGAAAGTTATCAATTTTCTTTTACACGGCTATTTTGAACCAGCAGTTAGTTTAGCGACATTGAAAGATATTGGAGTGATGAAAAGTCAGCCACCCATGTCAATTTTCCGTATAAACCCAAATGTCTTACCTGATTTATTGGCATATTTAAATATCGGTTTTACGGTTTAATGAGCAGTATCAAATCAATAGGTCTTATTGGCATTTCTGGTGTCGGCAAGTCTACATTCATAAGAAATTTACAACAGAATTGTGCTATAGAACATTTATCGGCCAGTGAAATTATTCAAAGTGAATTATTAGAAACGACAGAGAAACTGTACTCAGCTGAGGAAATGCGTCAGCGCAATACGGATGCTAATCAAGCGGCATTAATATCAGGCTTTCGAAAACGGAAAGATCAGTCATCGATCCCGCTTGTTTTGGACGCACACACCGTAATAGATAAAGGCAACTTGATTGTACCAATAAAACCAAGCGTGTTTAAAGAATTTGAATTTGATCTCTTAGTATGCCTGATGGCCGCAGCCGTTAAGATTAAGGATCAGAGAGACAATGATACTACCAGAACTCGTCCCAGCTTGACCTTAAAAGAACTTGAAAATCATCAAGATATGAGCACGCGACAGGCAATTCAAATCGGAATTGCTTTAGGGATACCCACACTAACACTATCTTCCGGTGATGAGTTAAAGTTGATCAAACTTATATATCCAAAATTCGAAACACCAATACGGTAATCGGGATTTCCGCTTTGGGGAGTGGCTGTGTGAAAACGCTCTGATCCAAAATTTCTTCGCAACATTGTTCCAACACTTGCCGAAACTAAGAAATATTGTTTCCTTAAAACAGCAATACTCGGCCCTTTGAGGTAGAGTATTCTAACAAAATTCCCCATGAAGACGTTTTCACACAGCCACGGGATGAACTAATCAAACACATCACTCTCGAAACGTGGCTATCTCATCTAACCTTTTCTTGACCAAGGCATGTGTTGGGACTTTTATGTCTTTTGCGGGATAGCCGACGACCATGAGGACGAAGGGTTTTTCTGTATCGGGGCGTTCACATATTTCCCGTAAAAATCCCATGGGCGCGGGTGTGTGGGTCAATGTGCCGAGCCCTGCGGAATGCAGCGCCGTTATTAGCATACCTGTCGCGAGCCCCACGCTTTCGGTGACGTAGTAATTCTTTTTGTCTTGGCCTGAAATCTCTCCGCCGCGTCTCTGGGCGAACACAGCAATTAACCAAGGTGCAGTTTCGAGGAAGGGTTTACTCGCATCCGTGCCGAGGGGCGCGAGAGCGTCTAGCCATTCGTCTGATGCGCGACCGCCGTAAAATTCAGCTTCTTCGGCTTCGGCGGCTATACGAATTTTGCGTTTCATCTCAGGATTAGAAATCGCTACGAAATGCCAAGGTTGATGGTTCGCCCCGCTTGGCGCGGTCCCTGCGGCCTTGATACAGCTCTCGATAATATCGCGCGGGACAGGCTTATCAGAAAAATCTCTTATGGTGCGACGCGTTTTAAGCGTAGCCAGCACATTAGAGACGCGCGCCCGCATTTCCGCCTCAGTCAGGCGTTCATAGTCTTCTAACGGGACGTAATCGGCACTCATATTTGCGTCCAATCTAGGATGACTTTCCCCGTCTTGCCTGTCTCCATCAGGTCAAACGCCTTTTGGAAATCACTGGCGGGGAAACGATGGGTTATAAGCGGGCTCATGCCCAAGCCACTGTCGATCATGGCGAGCATTTTATACCAAGTCTCATACATTTGACGGCCATAGATACCCTTCATCGTCAGGGCTTTGCCGACAACTTTCCCGAAATCAACGGGATAAGGCTTTGCAGGAATGCCGAGCATGGCGATATTGCCGCCCATCAACATACAATCGAGCATTTGATTAAAGGCGGGTTCAGCGCCGCTCATTTCGAGCCCCACATCAAAGCCTTCTTGCATGCCTATTTCGTTCATCACGCTACGGAGGTCTTCGGTCATTGTGTTGACCATGCGGGTACGGCTCGTGAGGGTTTTGGCAAAGTCCAAGCGCCAATCATTGATATCGGTGAGGACGACACGGCGCGCCCCTGCCCGCTCTGCGACGGCGGCGGCCATAATACCAATAGGCCCCGCGCCCGTAATCAAAACATCTTCGCCCACAAGGTCAAACGCGAGGGCCGTATGCACGGCATTGCCTAAAGGGTCGAGAATGGACGCGATTTCTAGTGGGAAGTCATTGCCGAGCGGAATGACGTTGAATTCGGGGAGTGCCAGATATTGTGCAAAAGCCCCCGGCAGGTTGACGCCGATACCTTTGGTATCAGGATCGAGATGAAAGCGCCCTGCCCGTGCGTTGCGCGACCGACGGCCAACAACATGGCCTTCTCCGCTTACGCGGTCACCAACTTTCACCCGCGTTACGGTTGAGCCAATGGCCGCAACACGTCCACCATATTCATGGCCAACAACTAGAGGCACAGGCACATTTTGTTGGGCCCATTCATCCCACTTATAAATGTGCATATCTGTGCCGCAAATGGCCGTGCGTTGAATTTCAATCAGCACTTCATTCGGGGCAATCTCTGGCACAGGCACATCCTGTATCCAGAGGCCTTTTTCAGACTTGGCTTTGACCAGTGCTTTCATGGTTTGGGACATCAGATTACGCCCAACTCTTTACCGACCTTTGTAAAGGCCGCGATTGTACGCTCAATTTGCCCTGGTGTATGGGCCGCGCTCATTTGGGTGCGGATACGGGCTTTGCCCTTTGGTACAACAGGAAAGAAAAACCCGATGACGTAAATGCCTTCATCCAAGAGCTTAGCTGCCATATCCTGTGCAATATTCGCATCACCCAGCATGACGGGGATAATCGGATGCTCACCATCAGGGATATCAAAACCCGCTTTCGTCATGCCGTCTCGAAATTGCTTGGCATTGGCTTGAAGTTTCGCTCGCAAGCCATCACCATTTTTGGCCATCTCAATGGCTTTGATGCTCGCCCCGACTAAACCTGGGGCTAGTGAATTAGAAAAGAGATAAGGACGCGAGCGTTGGCGTAGCATATCTACGACGGATTGCTTCGCACAGGTAAAGCCGCCCATAGCACCGCCTAGTGCTTTGCCTAATGTGCCTGTCAGAATATCAATATCGCCTTCGACACCACAAAATTCGGCAGAGCCTCGCCCGCCCTCACCAAAAAAACCAGTCGCATGACAATCATCAACCATCAGGAGTGCACCAAACTCTTTTTTCAGCGCAACAATTGCATCAAGCTTGGCGATGGTGCCGTCCATGGAAAACACACCGTCCGTTGCAATCATGATATGACGCGCGCCGTCAGCCTTCGCCTGCTCTAACTGAGTCCGTAAATCCGCCATGTCCGATGTTTTGTAACGATAGCGCTTCGCCTTACAGAGGCGAATACCATCAATGATAGAGGCATGGTTTAAGGCGTCTGAAATAATCGCGTCTTCTGGTCCCAAAAGCGGTTCAAACACGCCGCCATTGGCATCAAAACACGCGGCATAAAGAATACTGTCTTCAAAGCCTAACCACTCAGCGATTGATTTCTCTAATTGCCGATGCTGAAGTTGTGTACCGCATATAAAGCGTACTGACGCCATGCCGAACCCGTATTCTTGCGTCGCAATATTGGACGCTTGGATGAGCTTGGGGTGATTAGCGAGGCCGAGGTAGTTATTGGCACAAAAATTCAGAACGTCTTTTGTCTTACCGTTTTGGGTGATTTCAATATCAGATGACTGATTACTAATAATCAGGCGTTCGCTCTTCCAAAGGCCGTCAGCTTTAATTGTCTCAAGTTCACTATCGAGTGACGAATAAAAATTTTCAGACATGTAACCCTCATTTGGGAGTAGTGATTATAATGATATAGACATAACCAATATCAAAAAGAGACAGTAAACCAGACTAATCATGAGCGATACGAAAAATAATTTACCGCAAAGTTGTCATGTCGAGGGCTTCCTCGCAACAATTCGCCGATGTCGAGTTTGCTGAAGCGTTTAGCGTCTTAAAGCGGCGCATTCGCCAAATTAGTAGAAAAGAAAACACGAAACCTTGACCGCGCAGATTGTCCCTTAGAATCGATAACCTTCAAAGAATAGAAACCTTCCGAAGGCGGAGAAAACTCAGCATAACCATATTGGGTATGAAGCCTCTGACCATTAACGTAAAACCGTATGGCTTCACTGGATTGCGCTCTTAAGCGCACGGCCTTGCCTGTTTCTTTGATAAGAATCTCGCTCCCATCAGCAGGAAAAGAAATTTGCGGCCCTGCATCAAGCGCTGTCTTGAAAGGTAAGCTCTCTCTTTGTTTTTTCTCCAAAGGCAAATAGTTTGAGGTTCTATCATTAGAAAAATGGTCGAATATATCGAATAATAGAGGCGCAGCAGATTTGCGTCCCGTTTGTCCCGGTCGCGGCGCGCCATCTGGGCGCCCCACCCAAACAACAACGGTGTATTCTTTCGTATAGCCAGCAGCCCAACTATCACGCGCCCCGTAGGACGTGCCTGTCTTATAGGCAACAGGCTGCCGTCCCTTAGACAAATGCTCTGGCAAACGTCCTGATGGCGGGCTCGTAGATGCCAAAACGGTCGTTATTTGAGAGACTGTTTCGGCAGGTAAAATTTGCACACCTTCATTGGATGTTTTTTGTTCTTTTGTCCAAACCAAAGGCCTTACAACCCCCTGATTAGCCAACGATGTGTAGAGTGTAGCCAATTCAACCGATGTCATACCTGCCCCACCTAAAGCCAGTGATAGACCACTTTCTTTTTCCCGATGCTGAGACAGGCGTGGCCTTGCACCTGCGGAAGCGAGGAGTTGTTCAAACCGCGCGGCTCCAACCCTATCCAAAGCCGCGACGGCAGGTACATTTAGAGAGTGCTTAAGCGCATCTTTAAGTCTGACATCACCATGATAGCGGCGATTGAAATTTTCGGGTTGATAAGCACCAAACCGCGTTGGTGCGTCTTTTACAGCACTATTTAGACTCGCCTGACCATCACTCATCGCAAGGCCATAAATAAAAGGCTTCAAGGTCGACCCCGGTGACCGCACAGCTTGCGTTAAGTCCATCCAACCGCCCGCGTGATCCCTTGCACCAGCCGTTACATGAGCAACAACATGACGCGTGTCATTTTCTACAATAATCACAGACGCGTTTACCGCTGACTTATCAAGTTTTAGGGCTGTATTGAGCGACCTATGCGCCAAGCGTTGAAAGTCCATGTCGATATAGGTTTTTACTGTTTCGTCACGCGCCATAAGCAAAGGCGAACCAAGGGTGGCATCTGTAGGAAAAGACTGCAAGAATCGTGGCACTGGTATATCCATCGCTTCTTCAGCTTCGACTTGAGAAATAATGCCCGCTATCTCTAATCGCCTTAATATCTTATCTCGCCCCGCTTTCGCCGCAACAGGGTGACGGTCCGGACGTCGCGCTTCAGGCGCTTGGGGCAAAGCAATTAACAAGGCAATTTCATCCCACGATAACCTCTCGGGCGTCTGTTCAAAATAACGCCAACTCGCGGCCTCTATGCCTTGAATATTCCCTCCATAGGAGACGCGCGTGAGATATTGTTCTAAAATTTGAGTCTTAGAAAAAACGAGTTCATATTTCAGCGCGGCTATCGTTTCGATAACTTTAGAACGTAACACACGATCGCGCGGTTTATATTGCCTCACAAGCTGCATCGTTAGTGTTGAGGCGCCCGATGATATATCTCCGGTTTTGGCCCATGTCGCTAAAGCGCGCGCAATGGCCAAAACATCGACGCCGCTATGAGACAGATAACGCTCATCCTCAATTGCCAGCAAAGCTTTGATGAAATGTGGATCAACGCGGTTTAAATTGGCTTGGAACCGCCAGTAATTGTCTGGTGTTGGGTACTGAGCCACTATTTGGTCATGTGTATCGTAGAGAATAGCTCCAACATCAGAACGTTCAGAAACTCCAATTATAGGAAAAGTCATAAGTCCCATAATCGCCGCCCAAGCCAAACATAAGGCAAGCTTGAGACGCCGTGGATATGAAATTATTCTTAGCACTTAGTTTGTGCCAGCACCTGTTACGGACAGTCGGGTTGCTTCTGTTCGCCCTCTAATTTCAGGACGATACATGTCTTCTGCGACAGCTCCTGGGAAAACGAAATCACCCTCTGTCACGGCGCGTACAATATAGGCCGAGACAAGCGGCTCATCATCCCAACGACTTAATCGGTCAGAGACAACCAAACGATCATCCCGTGTTTCAGCCAAATCTAAATCAGATAAATTACCAATGAAATTATAAGCCATGCCCTCACCTGTCTCTTCAGGTGTCAGAATGGCCTCAATTTCCAAACCCGCTGGTAAGAGATCTGCTAAAACGATCATGGCAGAGCGTTTACGGTCTGGCTTCACAGAAACGCGAATTATGGCTCTTTCTCCTTTCGTGAGAGATGTGGCAGGTAAGACCTCTCCAGAAACTGAGAGCATGTCTTTTGTAATCGTATAGCCTTGGGATAAACGCCCCGGATCTCGATTAGGTAGTCCGCTGAGGGTTTCACTTATCCAAATTGGATTATCACCTGTATTCGTTACCGTCTGTTGGCCCGTAACATTCGTTCCGACCAAACTCGTTGTTTGAGACGTTTTTGAATTCACAAAATTAAAGCCCTCAGTTTCAAACTCAACAGACATATCTCCTGCATTCAAGGTGGCAATCATTCGTACAAGAAAAGACTTTTCTTGCGTATTGAGGTAGTCATTCTCTCCTGCCGCAGAAGCAATAAACTGAACAAGTCCACCTAATTGATCATCGGTTAGGAAGTCATTGGCAACGGCAACAACGGCAGACGCATCGCGCAAATCCGAAGCATAATAATCATCCGCATTCGGTCTGGCTTGAAGCGTCATAGCAGTTTCGAAAAGAGCTTTCGCACGGCGGCTATCACCAACTTTGGATAAAGCTGTCGCTAAATAGGTCAGTGCAAGAGGATTTTTGATATCCTTGGCTTGGTTATCCGCCAGATAACGCAAATCAGGTACATCCGATTTACCCGCCAAAGCCAAAACATAATGTGCATAGGCCGCCCGTTCTAATTGTCGCGCATCACGTTTGATACGACCGGATGTGGTCCAACCGTAATTAAAATCAAGATTCAGATTAGAATAGCCGCTAGGTTCAGAAATCTTCCGAATAGCTGATAAAGCACGCTTAATCGCATCGTCTGGTACAGCTTGGCCATTCTCCTTCGCCAAAAGCAAAAATTCCGTGACATAAACTTGTAACCAGGGTGAACTATATCCATCATTCACGCGCCAGAGACCAAAGGCCCCGTTGCTATCTTGACGTGCTACCAAGCGCTTAATAGCGAGATCTATACGAGCGCGCCTCTGTGTATTTGAAAGACCGCTAATGCCTCCTAACTCTTGTGCATATAAAAGCGGCATTGCTTTACTCACCGTCTGCTCTGTACAGCCATAGGGATAAGTGGACAAAGCCTGTAGATAGGTTTGGGCATCTAACCCAGGAAGGCTTGAAACCGAAACCATCACGTCTGTAGACTCAGGAACGAAACCCTCAAGAGCGGCGCGTGTTAGAGTGTAAGTTTCGCCTGAAGCGACTTGGGTCAAAGTTTTCTGAACACGAGGCCTGAAGGGTGAGCGCACTTCAATTTGGCGAGTATCCAGACGGGTATAATCTTCTGGGCCCCACAGGTTTAAAGCAAATTCAGCAACCCCAAGCACATCTGCTTCAACAGGAATGGTGAAATCTCGACGAATATCTCTCTCAAGGAGGAACCCTTCATTATAATTCACAGAGGAAAGACCCGTTGACGTCTGCACTCGATAATCACCAATGGGCCCGTCAAGATTATCAAGACTGACGGTCGCCACCGCTTTGTCGCCCGGAGCCAAAAAACGGGGTAACCCTATAGTTATTGGCACAGGATCACGAACAATCAGATTACTTTCCCCTTTTCCAACAGCCGTTGCCGACCATGCCGTTGCCATAATCCTTAACTGACCTTGAAAATCAGGGACGTCCAATGGAATGATGGCACGGCCATTTTTGACTTTCGTGGGGCCTTGATAAAGTGAAACAGTCCGCGTTGGCACCACACTCAGTCCTGCTCCTCCAACACTATCTCCGCCTTGTGGTAAGATCGCTGCAAGTCCTAGGTTTGGATTAAGCAGGCGCGCATAGTCATCTCGTACATCCAACGCAAAAGACTTTTTGCCGAAATAATGCTCTACGACATCAGGCGTTTCATATTGCGTTAATTGAAGAATACCCTCATCCACGGCCGCTACACTAATCCATGCGGTCTCCCCATTAGGAATATTATTAATTGCCATTGAGACATCATAAGTCTGTCTGGGCTCTATTGTTTCAGGCGTTTCAATCTCAACAGATAATGTCTGACCGCTACGATCCAAAGCGATATAAGTTAAGCCCGCTGCACGCCTTTGAATAGTTTGTCCTGACAGGTCTTCGGGAGTGTAGAGGGTCAGCATAGCATACACGCTATCACCCCAAGCTTTGTTAAACTTAAATGAGAGCTCAGATTCACCTTCTGGCAAAACAACGCTTTGTACGGATTTGACGTTTTCATTTGCGATAACTAGATCACCTTTTCCAGCGTAAGGCGCATTGACGGAGAGCGTAACGGTTTGGTTTGGACGAATTTTATCCTCGACCTTACCCATCACAATGCGATCAGGCGCGTCAACTCCGCTCCCGGGTCTTGCCCAACCGACATTAAAACGAATTGAACCTTTCACGCCATTTGGCGCGAGAGCATCAAGGCGATATTGGCCTCTAGGCAATTTTCGCGACCAGGACGTCATATCAGATAGAGTCATATTTTCTGAAAACAGGGCCACTTCTGACACATCTTTGCGGTACCGCCAGCGCCCATTTTCTCGATACCATTGAAAATCATGTATCTCTTCGACTAGGCGCCACTCCAAATCACCACCCAATGAGACACCCTCAGGCGAAACATGTATAAGGTCAATGCTAACGGGCTCTTTATGGCTTGCATAACGTCCTTCAAAGCCGGGTTTGAATCCAATATAGCTGTCTTGCGTTCTAAGTGGAATATATTGGGTTTTTCGAACATAACGACCGCCTGGCTCTGCCACGCCAGATGTGATCATTAAGCGAAGCGGAAAGCTAGACTCTATGTTTTGCCCACGTAAATTAACAGGAAGCGCAAGCTGGCCCTTATCATCCGTGACGCCATATCCAATTTCAATAATACGTTCCTCGAAAGTCTCTTGCGTATCGCCAAATTGGTAGTCTTTAAACTCAGCGAAAGGTTGATTTTCAATCTGGACTCGTCCCTCCACTTCGGCCTCCAAAGCCGCGCCTGGCGCCCCATACAGAAAGTCCGATTGGATTATCAACTCACTCCGGCTATTTTGCGAAAGTTGGTCATCGGTGATATTCGCCGTAACTTTTAATTTTTGCGGGACAAAGTCTTGAACGTCAAAACGCACGGTTTTTTGCGTGTCCGTTCCTTCTGGCTCCAAAATGAATGACCAGAGTCCCCGCGGAGATCCCGCAGGCAATTCATAATCGACAGTCAAGGCCCCTGCGACATCAGAGTTTGCATAGGATTGTTTAAAAGTGATCCCGCCATCAGGTTTCAATACTGTCACATCAACAGGGCGATCAAAGAAAGCTTTCCCATCCGTGCTGCGCATTAAAGCTGTAAGGTACACGGTCTCACCGGGACGGTAGACGCCTCGTTCTGTATACACAAAAATATCGATGGGCCCCTGCGTGGTACGGCCTTCGACATCATAGGCTGTCATATCAAGTGGGCTTCTGGCTAAATCCAGCATAGCGAAATCATCTTGAGGCCCATAAGCCATGATCATTCTTGGGGCGTCATTGCCTTGCCCAGCAAAGAGGGTTGCGGGAAACTCTGCCCGTCCATCTTGCCCCGTTATAACCTGCCCCAATAAGTCATTATTGCGTGCGATGAGGTCTAAACGTATGTTCTTTAGCAAGTCAGCCGTCTTCAAAGACCGTACATTAACATGAACTGTTTCGGCACCACGGTAGCTCGTCAACGCCATGTCGGTGGACACGATCCAACGCCACGCTTGGGCTACTCGGGAGTCATTCTCTTTGTCCGTGACGCGTTTAGCAGTGACAACATAAGCTCCATGACCGAGATCTGTTGTTATATTCTGAAGTGGAAAAATTGTCCGAACCGTCTCATTTGGACGATTGGCAACATCTAATTGCCCTGACCAAACCTCGACCTTTTCCTGCCAAGCCTCATAATTATAACTATACTCGCCTTCAAGCGATTGCGAACCGGCACTAGGCTCCGTTTGGCTTAATATACGATGATTGACCCGCTCAACAGTTATAGCCAACTCAGACACATTAACTGTCTCTATAGAAAGCCCCCCTATCTCGGTTTTCGGTAAAATAATGCCATTACCCGTAAAACCGACAAAAGCGGGCTTATCACCAAAGCTAACGTTTATTGTTTGGTCATCTGATAGAGATATGTTTGATTTCTCCGACGGCAACCCTTCTTTGATACGTATCGTATAATCCTGATCATAAGAAAGCCCCGCCAAACAAAGCGATTTGCCGCTCACTGTGAGTGTTGTCGGCGTATCGGGAGAAACCTCTATATAGGGCTTAAGCTCAACCTCTTGTTCCCTTGCGATATCATAATTGAAAGCAACGCAGGCTTTTAATTGTTCATTCGCGGCTTCATCCGCATACCATCGGAGATACCGCATGGGTTCAGTCGTCGTTTCTGTATTTAGAGGTGTTGAAACTTCGTTGTCAGTGTCACTGGGCGACACACGCACTTGACTGAAGGCACCAGACTCAGAAAGCGACGTTCCTTTATTTGCCCTCTCTGGATAGAGTGCATAGCCTGAATACCCGGCAATGGCAAAGACGCCAATTCCTATGATAAATCCTAGAATCCCAAATGTCTTATTTTGCATAACACCACCTTTATTTATGAGCATAGTCTGATTCTTGGCTGAAGTATGACGATATTTAGATGAATGAGAAAAATTTGAAATTCATCAGATCTCATAAAATTTTACTCGCCCTTAACCACGAACTCTAACCTTGTCCTAAACTTACTTTGTTACACCCAAATCAATCGGACGCATGTTCGGTCAAACTTTGGGAACTAAAATTATGTCTTTTAAAAAACTCGCATTAGCGGGCGGTGTTGTGGCATCGCTCATGGCAAGCACGGCTTACGCGTCAGTTATCGACCGTCCGTTCTTCCAAGTCTTAGGTGTCGTCGTTGTATGGAGCGGTGATGCAAGTGGTGATCCTATCGCCAATGATTTCGTTTTACTTACACCGGCTGGCACAGCTACTGACCTTATTGGTGGTAATGGTGTTGTTGATGGCAACACAGTTGTTACAGGGTCTTTGACGCCTGTTACGGCTGGCTCTGGTGCCGCTGACGCAGATGCGTTGGCTTATGACCCTGCCGCAGGCACTGGCGTATTAGACGCCTCAGCTAGCCTTTCAGCTTTTGGTATTGATGCCTCTACTGATATTGGAGCAGGTCTTGTTGGATCACACAACTCAAGCTTCTTTGTGGCTTCGAATGCTGGATTCCAAATTCAAGCTGTTGTTTCGAATGTTCAAGCAACAGAAGATTTTGATACATTAGGGTTCGATGAAAACTTCATCTCATTTGATATGAGTGTTACCGATTCTGGTGATGTTGTTTCTGGCGGCCCTGCTTTCGGCGCTGCCTCTTGGGTGCCTCACACAGGTGCTGACTCAGCAACAAATGGTGTAAACCCAACAATTGAAACATTGGGTGACATTGGCGCGACAAGCACACCTGTTTACAACGCATCACGTCGTACGGCAGAAACGCCAGGTACGCTAATGGCGCAATCTGTTCGTTTTGATAATGTCTATAACCTTGACTCTGACCCAACAACGGCCGGTGTTCAGCCTTACGACCTCTCAATGGGTGTCGGTACATTATCTGCTGACGTCACATATACAATCTTCGCTCCGTAAGCGAAACTAAATCCACGATAAAGGCTCACGCAAAATAGT
>CAYGSV010000055.1:0-12934 GCA_964352635.1 uncultured Algimonas sp. | reverse complement strand
CGGGTGATATGGATTTCGACCAAGCGCTAGGCCTTATGAATTTCATGCGTAAAATTGGGCAAGCCAAACGCTACACGCCTGGTGGCGACAACTGGAAACCTTTCGTCGAAGATTATTCTATTTCAGGTATTGAACATTGCAGCTCTAATCCCAAACGGCTTTATCTGCGGGATGCGATTTATACTAATAATCCAAGCGAGCGTGTGGGTGATGTGACGAACCAATGGGGCGCAGAGTTTTTTGAAAGCAGCGTCTATGTTCGAGAGATCGGTTATCTAGAAGCTATTAATATACCTATCTTTATTGCTTCGGCGTATGTTGATGATTTTGTTTCGACTGAGACGAATATTAGCGTGTGTAGCGATAGACTGCCGAATTGTAGGAACAAAACCTACGCAGGAACAGGCCACTGCCTACCGCAGGAATCAGATGAGGTTGTGTTTGATATGTTTGACCAATTAGAAGCATTGGCCGCTGAGCTTCGTCAATAAGACTTAAACTTTGAAGAAATCAGGCACGGACCCCGCAAAGCCTGCTTCTTTGTTTTCTGGCAGATTGTCTTTGTAGCGCGAACGATTGTTATTATTTCTAGGCTCTTGCTCTCTTATTAGTGCAGGCGCTTCAGCAGGCTTTTCAGCTTTTTTAGGCGCTGCTCGTTTGCGCGATGATTTCGCTTTAGGCTTTTCTTGTTCAGTCGCTTTTGGTTGTTCCGTCTCGCGTTCTTTTCTATCTGAATGTGATCGATCATTATTACGACGACGATCATTACGGCCACGACCTTTTTTGTCATTCCGTCCACGTTTGCGGCCGCCATCTTTCGGGAAGTCTTCAATGCCAGGAACCTCAATCTCTTCTATGGCATCAACTTTAATAAGGTCGAGGATGTCTTGATAATTTCTCTCATCAAGGCGCGCCACGAGCATGATTGTGTCACCTTCACGGCCTGCACGACCTGTGCGGCCAATCCTATGAACATAGTCCTCAGAATGGTTCGGCACATCATAATTGAAAACATGACTTACACTAGGTACATCAAGGCCCCGTGCCGCGACATCACTCGCTACCAAAAATTTGATTTCGCCATTCTTGAATGACTCGAGTGTTTGTGTCCGCAAAGACTGGGCTAAATCACCATGAATTGGAGCCGCAGACTTACCATGAACCGTCAGTGACTTTGCGACAATATCGACGTCTTTCTTGCGATTACAAAAGATAATCCCATTATCGACATCTTCTTGATCAATGGCCCAGCGTAAAGTTGTTCGTTTTTGTTTCGGATCAGAGGAAGGCACACGAATGATACGCTGACGCACTGTTTCGGCTGTCGTCGACTGACGCGCGACCTGAATAGTGACAGGTTGATGTAGAAACTGATCAACGAGTCGCTTAATCTCATTCGGCATGGTCGCAGAGAAGAAAAGCACCTGACGCGTGAATGGCGTTAATTTGAATATTTTTTCAATGTCAGGAATAAAGCCCATATCCAACATGCGGTCAGCTTCATCAACGACAAGAGTCTGAACGCCCGTCATAAGAATTTTGCCGCGCTCAAATTGGTCGAGCAAACGCCCTGGCGTTGCAATTAAAATATCGACGCCCTTCATGAGTTTTCGATCTTGATCCGCAAAAGACACGCCACCGATAAGAAGCGCCATTTCAAGTTTTAAATATTTGCCATATTCTTCAACATTCTCAGCGACCTGAGCAGCAAGTTCACGGGTAGGGCAGATAATTAAGCAACGCGGCATTCTTGCGCGTGCACGGCCTTTTGACAACTTGTTCATTGTTGGAAGCGTGAAGGCACCCGTTTTACCGGTTCCTGTTTGAGCAATGCCCAGAACGTCTCTTTGTTCCATAGCGGCTGGAATAGCGCGTGCTTGAATAGGGGTTGGTTTTTCATACCCCATATCATCAAGCGCTTTTAAGATTTTAGGATCAAGCCCTAAGTCTTTAAAGGTGACATCGACAGCCTCATCGGCTGATACTTCGGTAATGTTATCGGAAGAGCTCAAGCAGTTTTCTTTTCAATAATCGTGTGTTTTATCTATCACGCTAATTTTGGCGCAACATAGACATAGACTACCCTACGTCAAGTCGAACAAGGTGTACGAAACAGGCTTTTAGAAAGCTATATCAAATTTGCCACACTATGGTGTCCTGTGGGGAAACTCGCATCTATCTTTAGCGCAGCTTTGAGCTTTTGATGATAAGTCTCTCTTGTGATTTCAATGCCGCCCAATGTTTCTAAATGTGGCGTCAGAAATTGTGTGTCCAAAAGACTGTATCTTTCAATGTTTAAGCCGTGGACCAATCCCATAAGGGCGACTTTGCTTGCATTGGTTTTTCGCGAAAACATACTTTCTCCGAAAAAAGCACCCCCTAAACTCACACCATATAGACCACCAACGATGTCTTCGTTTTCAAAAACCTCAACAGAGTAGGCAAAACCATTATCGTGTAGCGCCAGATAAAGATGTTCTAGGCCTTCACTGATCCAAGTACTTTCGCGGTCTTTGTCTGGTGCAGCACAGGCGCGGATAATGGCGGGGAAGTCAGAATTGTAACGGATTTCCCAATTTGATTGACGGACAAGCTTCCTAAGGGAGCGCGATATATGCAATCCATCCAATGGAATTATCCCCCGCAAGTCAGGATCCATGAGGAAGACTTGCTTATCCGTCCGAGAGTCGGACATAGGAAATACGCCGCGTCTATAACATTCCAATAAAGCATCTGGCCCGAATGGCGTCATGATTGTGGTTGCGGCGCTTCTTTTTTCTGGGCTTGGTTCGTTTTTAACTGTGCTTTTAAAGACCGAACATCTTCTGCGTAGAGAAACCCAAAGGACACAGCGCCGTCGCGTTCATGGACAGCATGGTGCAGGCGATGCGCCTGAACTAACCGTTTTAAATAACCGCCTTTGACATGTACGAAAAACGGCCACCTTTGATGCACAAGACCGTCATGAACAATGCCATAGAACACACCATAAATCGTCAATCCGAGCGCTACCATCCACAAAACAGGATGCCCCATTGACCCGATGATAAATAAAGTGGCCGCAATAACGCTAAAACAAACCGCATAGAGATCATTTGTTTCAAACACGCCTTCGGTCTCAACATGATGGCTTTCATGCCACCCCCATCCAAAACGGCTATGCATCACATATTTATGGATGAACCATGCAAAGACTTCCATACCGACAATACTGGCTACCACAATAAATGTTGCAAGATACCAAGTCATACAGCTTGTCTCTTGTTTGAGTTAGCCTGTTTGCGGGCAGGAAGCCTCCACCACGGTTCATGTGGGAATAGGTGATGTTCGTGATGATACCCAAAATGAAAACAGGTTAAGAGAGAAAGCAGTTTGGGGTAATTATTACTTCGCGCATTATGATCATCCGCAAAATCGCCTGCGTGCCGATGCGTTAAGTAAGTCCCAAAATAAAATAGCTGTACCGAGCTTAAGATAGCAGGAACAGCCCACATGACGATTGTATTAATATAGGTCGCCCCGAACATAAAAATATAAGCCAAAGTAAACCCTACAAGGACAAGCATTTGAGGCCATCCAAAATACTGTCTAAAGAATTTCACATACCACGGCCAAAATTGATGCGGGTTTTTGACATTAAAATCTGGATCACCTTCACGTCCTGAATGATCATGATGCGCATGATGTGCCTCTCGCATTTTTACCCAATTAAATCCTGCATAGACAAACAAAATAGCCGATCCGATGAATGCATTAAGCTTTGGTTTGGTCGGCATGAGAGAGCCATGCATTGTATCATGAGCGACGATAAAGACGCCCGTATATAGCCAGCACTGTAATGTGATGAGCCCAATCGTCTGCCACACGGGAGCCTCTAATTGATGAAAGAAGACACTATAGATATGCACGCATACCCAAGGCGTTACAATCAAACCTGCCCATAGCGGGCCCCAATTCATCCTTGCGGGCGATATGTCGGCAGGTTGGCTCAATTAAACTCTCATCATTTTATGCGATAGCACTGCGGCCAAGCCTAGTAAGACTATAACCGTAATTATGATAACACTCCAGACAGGCCAAAGGGACATGACAGATTGTCCGCGGGCCAGAATACCATAATAGCCCTCAATCACCCAATAATTAGGTGTGAAAACGCCAATATCCTGCAACCAACCTGGCATCATAAAGCGTGGCACCATTGACCCGCCTATTGCTGAGAACAACAAAACAAGGAAAGTTGATACGGTATGCATTTGCGGCTGAGAGGAACAAAGTGACGCCGTAAATAAGGCCAAGGCGGCCGATAACATCGCCGTCGCCAAAGAGATCAAGGCGAGGGGGGCGACATGATTTAAAACGGCGACTTCAAAGAAAACCGCGGCAACAGCAATAATCACAACCGCTTGCAAAACGCCGATGAACGATAGGAATAAAAATTTCCCAAGCAGAACTAGAAGTGCGCCTTGAGGACCAACCATTAACCGCTCTGATATGCCTGAACGCCGTTCATCAATTGAAATAGAGGCGCCTTGCATGGCGGCAAACATAATAAACAGAATAGCTGTAGCCCCCACGTAATAAGTAACAGACTTGTCGCTGGCACTACTCGCAGCCTCACCAATAGGCATAGCAGATAACGTTTCGAAAACATCATCAGCGCTCTCTTGGCCCGATAAAATTTGACGTATTTGCCCCTTGATGACTGTTGCCGCGACCTCTCGACTTGGGTCTTGAATAACAGTAAATTTGGGCAGACTATTCTTACTTGAAACAACCAGTCCCACATCAACTTGCCCCAAACGCACTTGTTCTTTCACATCTTCAAGTGACCAATTATCACCCTCCAGAATATCAAACGTGGCGCGCTCTCTTATTTCTTCATAAATTTGGCTCGAGACAGGTGTTACGTTCTGATTAGCAAGTGCAACGCGGAGGTCTAACGTACCGCCCGACGCTGTTGAGAAAATGGCGGCAAACACAGCAAAAATGAAACCCGGCAAAACGAAGGCGAGGATAAGAGCGCCTTTATCCCGCCAGAGCCTGAGCCACATGATTTTTAAAACCGCCGATATCATGCCGCTGTTTTTCTTGAAGTTTCAATCTCGTGCATAAGCGTGACTAAGCCTGGCCGCCTCACGGTTATCTCTCGTACGATGTCATCCCCATTCTTTAGGGCGGTCATAAACGCGGAAACAAAAGAGACTTCATTAGCCTCCGTCATAGCTTTCCAAATGGTCGGAAGTTCCCCGCGCTTAAACTCAAAGGGGCGCATTTGTTTGAGAATGTGACTCTCAGGCGTCGTGTTAAACCGAACAATCACCTCTCGTTTTTCTCCAAAATGGTGACTTAAGAGGAGGCTAGGGGAGTCGAAAAAGAGCTTTCTGCCATTTGAAAGAAGAAGGATTTTGTCACAGAGGGCTTCAGCCTGCTCCAGCTCATGGGTAACCAAAATAACGGCTTTGTCTTGCTCGGCCAGTTTGCGAGCTAATCGGTGAACCGTATCTCTGGCAGGGACGTCCACACCCGCTGTGGGTTCATCAAAAATGATAACGGCAGGGTCGTGCATTATCGCCGCCGCCACATTTATACGTCGCTTCATACCCCCTGAAAGGTCATTTACAAAAAAGTCCGACTTCTGCATCATATCGACCGCATTAAGCGCTTTCTCAATTGCGTCCTGTCTGTTCTTGCGTGGCACAGAGAGTAGCTTCGCCATGGCTTCAAGGTTTTCACGCGCTGTCAAATGACCGTATAATCCAATATCTTGCGGGACGAGACCAATGAGTTTTCGGCGATCACTACCGCGCTTAATGACATTGCCTGCAATCGTAATGTCGCCATTTGCAGGAACTCGCCCACATAAGGCTTTGATAAAGCTTGTCTTTCCTGCGCCGTTCGGGCCTATAACACCAATGAGCTGGCCCGACTGAATGTCAATTGAAAGGGCTTTCAAGGCATCATGCGCGCCATAAGAGACCGTAAGGTCATTAACGCGGAGAGCAGTCGTGTCCGATAATACAGACACTAGACTTTATTCAGAAACGCAAATTGGCGATCAATAGCGGCTTCTAAAACTGAGGAGTTTTGCAAACCCGCTTTGTGGAGTGCAGCTTTAGCAGAGTCTAAGTATGTCGTGAGTTTCTGTTTCGCATCATCTGAACCCAAAAGGGCCAATATCGTGGCTTTTCCTGTATCACGACCGACAGATTTTTCTGCTTCTGCATCATCCATAAGGGTGTCTTTAAGGTCATCCAAAAGCTGGAATCCTAAACCTAAATGATAGGCGAAGTCTTTTAAGTCTTCTTTTTGCCCAACGGACAGGTCTGTCAGTATGGCAGCGCTATATATAGAAAATTCAAATAAAGCCCCCGTTTTCAAACGGTTAAGGCGCTCAACCTCATGTAGTGATGTGGTGTCATCATCATTTGATAGGTCCGCCATTTGCCCCGCAATAAGCCCCGTGGAGCCGACGGAGTAAGATAAAAGGTCAACGAGGGCGATACGGGTAGCGGCGTTAATATCATGCAAGCGAGACAGAATGCCAAAGGCTCGATTGAGCAGAGCCGTCGCACTTAAAATCGCGGTGCTCTCATCAAAGGCAATATGGGTCGTAGGCCTGTTACGACGTAAATCTGCATCATCCATGCAGGGAAGGTCATCTAATATCAGAGAGGCGGCATGCACCATCTCTGCGACACATCCAATATCTATAGCCGCTTTTCGTAGAGTGGCGTCTGTCGTAGCCCCATGCGCGATTAAAGCGCAAAGAAGCGGACGAAACCGTTTACCCGGCGAGAGCAGGGCATGGCGTTCAGCCTCATGCAAACGAATGGGCCATGTTTTATCCGACGGAATAAGCTCTGCTAACCGTGTTTCTATTTGAGTATGAATGGCTTCCAAGGTTTTGGAATCACTCAAATGATGGATTTCGGCAGTAGCTGTGTTCACGCGAGTCCCTTTTGTGAATTAGGCTATGTTTTGCCTATTTTCTTAAAGAATTCTACGCTTAATTTATGCGTCACTTTGCATGTCGATACGTTTGTCATTTATCATTTTTAAAAGCTCAGCCGCCGCTTTAGCATCACACAAGGCACGGTGATGCGTTTCCAGCTCAATTTGGAACTCTAGGCAGAGGTTCTTAAGGCCATAAGATCTATACCCTGGATAAAGTTTCCGCATAGAGGAACAGGTACAAATCTTAGGGTGGCGGAATTTTTGATCAATCATTTGATATTCTGCGCTGATAAAGCCGTAATCAAAATTCACATTATGCGCGGCAAAGATGGCCTCTCCCATGAACTCGCGGAAACTATCAGCGACTTCCGAAAAGAGAGGGGCGTCGCGTACCATAGCGTCAGTAATGCCTGTTATGCGCGTTATATTCGGCGGGATAGAGCGCTGCGGATTAATCAAGCTCGACCATTCATCAATAACCTCGCCAGATTGAATTTTAACGGCCCCGATTTCCGTGACACGGTGCAAACCGGCTCGCCCACCTGTCGTTTCTACATCAACCACAACATAAGTTTGGTGCGGATCAATATGCCACCCGACTCGTAAGACACCAGCTTGATATCCAGCCGCTTTGAGTTGTCTTAATCGTGTGAGTTGATTGCGTCTAAGTACATCGCCCTCGGCTTTAATCTCAACAAATCGCACCTGCCCATTTTCAATGAGCATTAAGTCTGGGAAACCATCTTTCGTGAGTCGATAGTTCTGCATCATAAGTCTAAGCATTTTGGTGAGAGCCTCAGGGTTTGAGCCTTCTATTAAGGCCTTTATCTTCTCTAGTGACCGATCACCCCAAAGAAACAGACCGTTTTGTTTTCCATAATTAGCAGTCATTGCTTTTAGTAAAGATATTTGTGTCTTGGACTTATGGGCTAGGCCTTCCAATTTTTCTTCGATGGAGTGTTTATGGGTGTCGTAAAAGTCGCTTGATTTTAAAGCATCAGGAATCTGCCAAGAACTTGGCTTTTCATCGCCATAAATCTCGTCCCAAAACAGCAAACCAAAGAGGCTTTGCCACAAACGGTTTTCCGTTCTGTAGGCATCAATTCCCTTTTCTTTGAAATGGCGAACAGCCGCGCGTTCCGGGGCGTTTCTAAAAGCTTCGTCCAGAAAGATAATATCGCTTTGGCGGAGGAGATCGGTAACATCGCTTGTGCGTTTCTTATTATATTTACGTTCATAGAAATCTTGAGCAAAGACAAGTTCATGCTCGCTCTCTGGATTTTCAATCATTTCTTCTAATCGAGATTTCACCCACTCTCGATCTGCCTCTTTGTTTCGGGCGAAGCGCAGTCGAATAACGCGCTCATTGCAGGCCGCATTGTCCGTAAAATCATAAAGGGTGAGGGCGTTTTCTATATCGCCTTGGCGTTCCAACAGCCCCCCGAGCTTCTGTATAAGTTTTCCACGCTTTATCTCAGTCGCTTCATCCACAGGCTCTGGCCAAGCAGAGACACTTTCAACGAGGTCACTTATTTCATCATCCTTCTGATTTTTTACGGTGTGCAAAGCCTTAGCGTAAAAGAAACGCGACTGGGCCTGTTCCAAACTTTCAAATCTGCGTTTCGATTTATTGTGTTGTGCAGGCTTAACTAGCCCCAATGCCCCTAATGTTTTTTGCTGTAAGTTCGTTTCGAATTTTCCAAAATAAAGAAAGAGCAGATAGTTAAAGGTGTTGAGGCGATCTTGGACAATGAAATTCTCCGCAATGTCAATATCGTCAAAGTCGATATGGTCTATTGCAATGCCAACCAGTTTGTCTTTTTTCCAAGACCGTTTGAATTGCGTTTCGCAAACTTTATCCATCAGAATGTCGGCTAAATCTGGTTTTGTAAGCGCTGAATAATAGTCTCTTATATCGGCTTGGCCAACAGATCGAATAAACCCCTTGTCTCGCAAAAGTTGATATTGGCCCTGAAGGTTTTCAATCTCAGAATAATGCAGGTGATGAAGGTTAAAGATTGTGCCTTTGCGACCAGCCAGTCGCGCATAGGCGCATTGCGCGGGGAAGGGCAAAGCTTCAAAATCGCGAATAAACCCTGTGTGTTCTGTATTCATTAGCGGTGTGTAACGCGTGCTAACATGTGTAATCATTTCGCAAAAATTGCGATGATAATAATATTGCGGCAGTTCTTTAATTGACCAAGCGCGACCTTCGGAGGCCCGTTGAAAACGCCTTTGCTCGGCGCGAATATATTTTTGAGACCTCACAGACATATCAACAGATTTATGCACACATTTTACTAAAGAACAAATACAGAACTTATGTGAATCATTAGGCGTCTGAAATCAACCCTTTATCTGAAATGAACAGAAATGGATGATTGCACCAAAGCGATGAAGCAAATAATAGAGCCTTATGACGCAGTCCAAATCCAACAAGCCTGAGAAACTTAGCCGCGAAGAACGCTTAGCGAAAACACTACGCGATAATTTGCGTCGTCGGAAGCAAGCGGCTCGCAAGACACGGTCTGCAACAAAAACTGAGGGCTGTAACTAAGCTAAATGAAGTCGTAATGTTGGCCTTCAAACGCCTTAATCTAGTGTGAGAGACGAAAAAAGCCTGACAATGGGCTTGCACTGTAAACGCACACTCAATAGGCAATCACCATGGATAAAATAGTCATAAATGGCGGATTCCCTCTCAATGGGGAAATAGCAATCAGCGGCGCTAAAAATTCGGCGATTAAACTGATGGCTGTGCCGCTTTTAACGGACCAGCCCGTTGAGCTCACCAATATGCCACGTCTGCGCGATACGCGTTTTATGGGGCAGTTACTCGCCCATCTCGGCGTTGAAGTCCAAGAGGGCCCAGGCGCAAAAATGAGCCTACACGCCAAATCTCTGACCTCTACCGAAGCGCCGTATGACCTCGTTCGGAAAATGCGTGCGACGTTTAATGTGCTAGGGCCACTATTAGCCCGTACGGGTAAGGCACGTGTGTCCTTACCTGGCGGTTGTGCGATTGGGGCACGACCCGTTGACCTTCACTTGAAGGCACTTGAGCAATTAGGCGCGAAGATTAAACTCGATCAGGGCTATGTGGTCGCTACGGCAAAAGGCGGCTTAAAAGGCGCAGATATTACATTCCCATTCATTTCCGTGGGTGCCACCGAACATACTATGTTGGCGGCTGTTTTGGCTGATGGGGTTACAACACTCAACAACGCCGCCCGCGAACCTGAAATTATTGATTTAGCGGAATGCCTCAATGCTATGGGGGCTAAGATTTTTGGAGCAGGGCGTTCAGAAGTCAAAATTGAGGGCGTTTCGAGTCTCTCTGGCGTTTCGCACAGTGTTGTCCCAGACCGTATTGAAGCGGGCACCTATGCCTTAGCCGCCGCTACCGCAGGCGGTTCTGTTCGCCTGACAAATATACGCTCTGATCATCTTGGTTCCCTATGGCCGCTTATTGCACAAGCTGGGGCAAAAGTGAGCCTCGATGAAACAACCGTCTTGATTGAGCGTGGTGGAGGCAGACCAAAGCCTGTTGATATGGAAACACAAGCTTATCCGGGCTTTCCTACAGACCTTCAGGCGCAATTTATGGGTTTGATGTGTCTCGCGGATGGCGTTTCGATTATTCGGGAAAACATTTTTGAAAACCGTTTTATGCACTGTCCTGAACTCACCAGAATGGGCGCAGACATAACAGTACGAGGTCGTGAGGCTGTTGTGCGCGGCGTAAAAGAGTTACGCGGCGCCCCTGTAATGGCGACGGATTTGCGAGCCTCAGCTTCGCTAATCAACTGTGCTCTTGCCGCGAAAGGCGAAACCCATATAAGTCGGGTTTATCATTTGGACCGCGGCTTTGAACATATCGAAATAAAATTAGGGCAATGCGGCGCGAGAATCGAGCGCATGCCTGATGACGGATAAACCTAATGGCTGATCACAATCATTTGAGTCTAAAAGCAGAAACAGAAGAAGACCTGAAAGTCATTTCTGGCGCAGTTCAAGATTCTATTATCCGCGTCGAAGGTATTATTTACGATCAGAAATCACGCTCAATCACCTTAGGGCTTCAACGTTTTCGGCATGAAGCGAGCAAGTCCAGTCGAGTACTCAGCGGTTTACGTTTTGACGGAGTTCTGTCTGTGAAGAGCATGGGAATAGATAAAACAAAAAAAGACGCGTTTCTTGTGTTGTTGTCTATCGAATTTTCGGAAACGGACAAACCTGCGGGTGACGTCATTTTAAACTTCTCTGGCAATGGTCAAATGAGGTTAGCAGTAGAGTGCCTTGAAGTTATGTTATCAGATCAAGGTGACCCTTGGTTGACGAAAGCCATTCCGGAACATGCTGTATAATTTATGAGTGATGAGGCCGACATCGACTCAGGTCAGGAGCATTACATCTCCGAGCTTCACATTGACGATGAAAGCTTACCTGTCAGTTCAGTTGAAATGCAGCACGAACGCAGGGTCGCAATATTCGACTTGTTAGAAGATAATGTATTCAAGCCGTTAGAAAGCGCGCGAGGACCTTACGCTGTTACGCTTTCTTTATCGGATGGGAATCGCCTTTTGCTTGATGTCACGCGCACGAATGGTGGGGATCGCGGGACATTTAAACTCTCACTTGTGCCGTTTCGGCGGGTTATCAAAGACTATTTTATGATTTGTGAGAGTTATCATAACGCTATTCGAACCGCGACATCCGCTCAAATCGAAGCTATTGATATGGGGCGACGAGGTTTGCATAATGAAGGTTCGCGTATGCTATCGGATGGCTTGAGAAACAGCATAGACATGGATTTCAACACATCGCGGCGGCTCTTTACCCTTATTTGTGCCCTTCATAGGCGGACTTAAGATGGCTCTGCCAAACTCTATTCTCTTTATATGTCAAATGAATATGGTGCGTTCGCCCATGGCAGAAGGGTGGATGCGTAAGTTATATCCCGATGTCGGTATGATTGCCTCTTGTGGCCTGAACCAAGGCGATGCTGACCAACTCGTTCAAACGGTTATGTCAGAAGCGGGAGCAGACTTAAGTCAGCACACTCCTCGAACATTAGAGAGCTTTGAAGGGCAAGAGTTTGATACCGTGATTGCGTTCACAAATTCGGCCTATGAGGCTGCAAAAGTTTATTTTGAAAACACCGACTCAGAGGTTTTACATTGGCCTTTACCTGATCCTGGAGAAGGGTCATTGGACGTTCGCGCCATAATGAATAATTACAGAGCCATGCGTGATCTCATTAAAAACCGTCTTATTCGCCATTTTGACCCGTCTTAGCGGCCCATAACGGTAATAAACCCTATTATATTCAGAAAATATCCCTATATACGGCACGCAAACAGCTCGTTGGGCGAAACACTATAAGGATTAGATTTGGCTAAAGAAGAATTATTGGAGTTTGAAGGTGAAGTTGTTGAACTTCTCCCGAATGCAACATTTCGTGTAAAGCTCGTAAATGACCACGAAATCATTGCACATACAGCAGGACGTATGCGTAAAAACCGTATCCGCGTATTGGCGGGTGACCGTGTCACTGTTGAAATGACCCCATATGACCTCACTAAAGGTCGCATTACTTATCGCTTTAAATAATCCGCTATGCGCTTCGTTTTGGCAAGCGCATCGCCGCGACGTCTCTCCTTATTAGAACAAATACATATCACGCCAGACGCTGTTGTGCCGGCTGATATCAATGAAGACCCCATTCCTGGTGAATTGCCACGGCTACATGCGCTGCGCTTAGCCTCCGAGAAATGCCTTAAGATTTCCGAAAAACACCCTGATGACATCATACTCGCGGCTGACACAGTTGTGGGCGTAGGACGTCGTATTTTACCCAAGGCAGAAACGCTGGAAGATGCTAAACAGTGTCTAGACCTGCTCTCTGGTCGCGCGCATCGCGTTTTTACAGGCATATCAATTTATTCCCCTGAAAAAGGTCAGCAAAGCAAAGTTATCG
>CAYGSV010000054.1:12288-13096 GCA_964352635.1 uncultured Algimonas sp. | reverse complement strand
TGAGTGAACTTATCAAAAATATGCTCTAATTTGTTCTTGTGAATGCCGATGCCTGTGTCCTTGACGTCAATGCGGATGACACATTTTTCATCCCATAAATCCATTATGTTGACAGAGACTTCGACATGACCATCCTCTGTGAACTTAATGGCGTTCCCAATCAAGTTTGTCATGATTTGTCGAATTCGACCGCTATCACCAATAAAGTTTCTTTGCATTGGCGTGGGGTAATTGACGATGAGTTCTAGGCCTTTCTCTTGAGCTTTTGGAACTAATAAATGCATAACGTCATTTATTGCGGCCTTGAGATCGAACGGCATGGGGTCTAGTTCAAGCGCGCGAGCCTCAATCTTTGAGAAGTCTAAAATGTCATTGATAATTGTAAGTAAGGCAGAGGCACTATTATTAATCACATTTACGAAATCACGTTGACGGGCATCGATTTCGGACGAGGCCAAGAGTTCAGCCATGCCCAAAATTCCATTCATAGGGGTTCTGATTTCATGGCTCATATTGGCAAGAAATTCTGATTTGGCGATACTGGCGGCGATGGCGTCATCCTTGGCTTTTTCTAGAGCCTCGGCTTGGTTCTTTTCTTCGGTAATATCTTTAACGAACGCCCATATTTGTAAGGGTCTACCTGATGCATCACGGACTAATTCAGCTTGTGTGCGACTCCATATAGTTTGCTCTTTAAGAGTGATTCCGCGACCGACAACATTGAACTTATCATTTGTTTTCGCCATGTTTTTAATAGCATCTCGGAGGCGGTCTCTGTCACCTGGATGTATGATTGATAAAATGCCGT
>CAYGSV010000054.1:0-12278 GCA_964352635.1 uncultured Algimonas sp. | reverse complement strand
ACGCTTTTGAGGGATTCGCTCAGACGATATTTTTTTGTTCTGAAATCGTAAATCCAATATCCCGCCAATCCAATAGCGAGAGATTTTTCTAACATAATCTCCTTGTCAATGAGTTCACTAACGTCTTCTGCGATTGACATAGTGAAGTTGTTTGGAAGAGGAATGCGGACATGGCTGTGGGTTGTGCCATTGCCCAAAGTGACGAGTTGGCGTTTCTTACTCTCAAGTTTCTGACTTTGTTTTTCCTTGGAGAGCTCGTTTTCTTTTAAAATTTTAGGCGTGAACATACCGTTTTCGAGCATGAGGTCATGACAACGTGAAAGCGGGTCCCCGACTTTGAGGTCACCAGGCTTTAACTCTAATTGCTTGTATGTTGCGTTTGATATGAACTGGTAGGTTAAGTCTTCATCAAGGATTGATACGCTGACGTCCAAGTGTTTACATAACATATCCAAGAACAAGTCGCGGTATTGTGGTGCGATTTGATTTGTCATGCTTTGTTCAACTGATTGGTCCCGCTTATTATTCTGCATTATTGACCCTGATTTTCGATAGATGAAAAAATTATTAGCACCAATTTGGTGTATTTAGGTTAATAAAGGGCAAAAAAAAGCTGGGTTTGTGAGTAGTCTCACAACCCAGCTAAAGTCTTCGCAATACAAATCGGGGAGAACTGTACGCGGTAAAAAACAGGGCCACAAAAGGGGAGGACGTCGCCTTGCTTCTTGAGTGTATTTAAGGATTTATTTATGAATGAGAACAGCTACCGCCGCAAAGGACCTATGCATAAACGCATAACTCTTGGAAGTTTCAAACAAATTCTATCATAGGTAAGGCGTTTATGTCACTTTTTGCGGCTTAGGCGGTGAGGCTTTCCAGCTTCTTGTGGCTTGCTGTAGAAATTCTCTAAAGACTTTAGCGCGTACAGAGCCGCGTAATTCTGTTGGATAGACAAAGAAGAGATCAAAAGGGTCGCCCGAAACGGCCGGTAAGACTTTAACGAGGCGTCGTGATAAGACCGTCATATAATCGGGTAGACCCGCCAAACCTATTCCCGCTTCAGCGGCTCGCATGATACCATGTAAATTATTGACGCTAAGGACAGGCTTGCGCCGTGTTTCTGTTCCAACATCTAGAACCCAATTCGCACTTTTTAGATTTTTGGGAATCAAATCGCCAAAGGCCACAATTTTGTGATTGTCTAAATCGGCGGCAGAGGTTGGCGCGCCATAATTGGCCAGATAGCCATGGCTCGCATAAATGCTTTGGGTGATTTGCCCAAGTTTACGTTCAATCACATCGCCTTGTGTCGTTGGCCAAGGGCGCAGCGCGCAATCAACATCAAAAGCGGACAAATCATGCTCACTGTCTTCAAGGATGAGCTGCACATCTATATCGGGGTAAGTCGCCATAAAATCAGGTAAAACCGACGTGAGCCAGTTAGAGCCTAATGAAATAGGTGTGGAGACGCGTAAAAGTCCTTGTGGTTTCTCTCGACTATCCAGAAGCGACGATTTCGCCAGAGCGACTTTGACAGACATTTCTCTCGCGGCTTCATACAGGATATGACCCTGTTCCGTGAGGGTCAGGCCCCGCGCATGACGATGGAAAAGCGAGATGTCGAGGTCTTGCTCGAGGGCTGTTATCTGGCGCGACACAGCAGATTGCGAAATGCGTAAGGTATCAGCGGCTGCTGTTAGAGAGCCATGTTCAGCGGCGGCATGAAATGTTTTAAGCTTATCCCAATCGAGGGTGTGTGGCATCTATTCCGCAGCTTCCTGCGCGAGGTGCGCGGCTTCTTCAGCCAAGAAACGTTCAGCCTCAAGGGCACCCATACACCCAAGTCCCGCCGCCGTAACCGCCTGACGATAAATCTCATCAGAGACATCGCCTGTGGCAAAGACACCGGGTATGTTTGTCGCTGTGCTGTCTGGGGCTGTTGTGATGTAGCCGCCTTCATTCATATCGACATGACCGTTGAAAATCTGCGTCGATGGTTTGTGGCCAATTGCGATGAAAACGCCGTGGGTGTCGCGCGTAAATTCTTCATCTGTCAGAGCGTTTTTCAGTCTTACGCCTGTCACGCCAAGGGGTTGCTCATCGCCTAGAATCTCTTCGAGCGTCGTATCCCATAGCACTTCGACTTTTGGGTTGTTAAACAAGCGCTCCTGCAAAATTTTCTCGGCTCGGAGTGTGTCACGTCTATGGACAAGGGTCACTTTGGACGCGAAATTTGTCAAGAATAGCGCTTCTTCCACGGCGGTATTACCGCCACCGACAACCACAACTTCTTTATTGCGGTAGAAGAAACCATCACATGTGGCACAGGCAGACACGCCAAACCCTTGGAATTTGTCCTCTGAGGGCAGGCCGAGCCATTTGGCCTGAGCGCCTGTCGCGATAATCACAGCATCAGCCGTATAAACCGTTCCACTATCGCCATTCATTGTGAAAGGGCGTTTAGAAAAATCGACATCCATAATTGTGTCTTCGTAAAAGGCTGTTCCGAATTTGAGGGCATGCTCTTTAAACTTATCCATCAACTCAGGGCCCATGATTTCAGGGAAGCCTGGATAGTTCTCAACATCCGTCGTAATCGTCAATTGACCGCCAGGTTGAAGCCCAGCCACAATGCCTGGCTCTAACATGGCGCGGGCGGCATACACGGCGGCGGTGTAGCCTGCGGGACCAGAACCGATGATAAGAACTTTATGGTGAACGCGGTCGCTCATGATAATCTACCTTCAAAAATTTTCTAATAGATAGGTATGAGCCGTTGGATTCGCAAGCGAACCAAGCAGATTGCAAGGGGATAAGAGATGGATAAGTGAGGACTCTCTGTTGCAATAAGCGCCATCCTTTGCAAATGATGCTGTATGAAACTTTCTACGCTCTGCTTATCCGCTCTTTCTGTTGCCTTTTTATGGGGTTGCCAAGCCGATATATCTCAAGATTCTGAAACGTCTTCACAGGTAGAGACTACAGCAGAGTTTCCTTGGCCTCGCAGTTTTGGCTATCTGGGTGAAAACTCCATTCTGGTTTTTTCTGGCACGCAAGACTGGCGTCATGATTCTGGCATAGCAGCAGCCTCTAATTTTTGGGCGAGTGAGACTGATGAAAAGGGTGTCGGCTTGTTTACAACTGAGCACCCAGAAATATTCGACCCAAAATATCTCTCAAAGTTTTCCGTCATCGTTTTAAACAATATGACGGGGAAGGATTTGTTAAGTGACGACCAAAAAGTCGCCATACAGACCTTTGCAGAGAGTGGCGGGGGCTTAATTTTACAACATGGCAGTGGTGATGGGAGTGTGGGTGAAGGCTGGACTTGGTACAAAGATTTGGTCGGAACCGTCTTTATCGGCCATCCCGCAGACCCGCAATTTCAAACAGCCCGCGTTGTAACTCTGGCGACGGATCACCCCGTCATGTCAGGATTGGGCGAAGGGTTCTCCCATAATGAGGAATGGTATAGTTTTGACGGCCCTGTCTCTGGAAACGTCACAGTTCTGGCAGGCCTTGATGAGAGCACATACTCACCCCGTAATGATGTTTATGGGGATGTCTCAGACCTTCGCATGGGGCCTGAACCGTCAGACCACCCTATTATCTGGGCGAAATGCCCAGGCGAAGGCCGCATGGTTTACTCGGCACTCGGTCATCACGTTCAAAGCTATGAGACAGACGCGCATTTGACGTTGCTGAGGAATGCGATGGTTTGGGTGCGAAAAGAGACGGATCCAACAGGCGAGGCCTGCCCAACCTAATTCAAGATGGCATTGCGTCTATCATAATGCGCCCATAATTGTACGGCGATGCGGGCGGTTTCATTCAGCGGCTCATAATCTTCGGCAATCGGATTTCCACTGTAAGACTGAAGATTACACCGCTCAGACAGCGCTTGATGAAGTTTAGCAAATTTTCCTGCTTCACCAGACAAAGGCAAGGTGAAAACGGGCTTACCCGTGCCGCACGCTTCGGTGAGCATATTCGTGCTCTCTGGTGTGACTAATATTATCTCTGCGCCGCCTAAAAAGGCAAAATACGGATTATCACCGTCGCCACTATGAACCCACACATGTCGTAATTCTGTGGCGAGGGAGAGGTAATCGGCAATGGCCCAGTCGGGTGTGCGACGGGATGTTGTTATCAAAAGGCTATAACCTTTTGCGCTTAAGTCGCGGGCCGCCGCAAGATGATTTTCGTGATCTGCTTTTGTAAATCGAAAGGTTTTCGAAGGGCCACCAATTAAAAAGGCCGCGCGGGGCATGGGTAAGCTATCAAGTTGTGCTTCAAAACGTAGCGTTTCTTTTACAATGCGGTCTCGTGTGACGCGATTGGGCGCCCCGATTATAGTTTCGACATTGCGCCCAGAGAGGCCGTCATGTTCAGGCGTAATGACCAAATCGAACCTGTCTGTTTCCACTTTTGGGTCTTGCACGTAAACGGTAAAGCAATGCGGGTCCGCTTTCTTAATAGCCATCAGCGCGGCAATAGCTTGGCGTCCGCAACCAATCGCTAAATCAGGTGTTGTGCTGGGCAAACCATAATCTGAGAGTTTTGACTTCAGCGCAAATTGCATAAGCGGGGTAGCGGCACGAAAGGCTTTACCAGGCTCTAAGATATGTTTGGTAATGTCTAAATTCCGAAGCTCAGACGCCGCTTCGGCCAAGCCCCAAGCTTGGTTTTCTATACCGCGGCGCCCATCGCTGATAACCCAGCAAGAGAGCGCCGTATCAGGCATGGTTTAAACGAAGCTCACTTCCAAGATTTCATAGCCCTTAGACCCGCCGGGTGCGATAACTTCAAAGACATCGCCGACTTCTTTGGAAATCATGGCGCGTGCAATCGGAGAGGTAATAGAGACTTTACCGTTTTTAATGCTGGCTTCATCTTCACCCACGATTTGATAAGTACTTTCTTCGTCGGTGTCTTCATTGACGATTTTCACGGTTGCGCCGAAACGCACAGTCTCACCAGACATTTCTGTCGGGTCAATGACTTGCGCGAGTGAGAGTTTAGACTCAAGCTCTTGAATGCGCCCTTCGATAAAACCCTGTTTTTCTTTCGCGGCATGATATTCTGCATTTTCTGACAGATCACCATGTTCACGCGCGACAGAAATCGCCTGAATAACTTCAGGACGTTCCACCGTTTTTAGGTGCTTTAATTCTGTTTCCAAAGCCGCATGGCCTTTCACAGTCATCGGGAATTTTTGCATTTTACTCAGTCCAATCGCAAAAGGGTCTTACAAAAAATCTAGCACAAGACCCATAAGCCTTCATTCTAAACGGTCAAGCGCTAACTAATGGTAAAGCTCACTCCGACACAGAAACAAAAATGGCGACAGGAGTGCCACCCTGTCGCCTATGCCCAAACCCCATTCGAAAGGAGACGAAATAATAAGTTTAAGCAAATTTCTATTTGGGGTTTCAACGCTCAAAAGTCAATTCTGTTTAGCCGTGATTATTTGGCTTAACGTCGCATCGCGGCATCTTGCAGCCTTGTTATTTCCCTCGCGCTTACGCATAAGACCTGCATGAATAAGCAAGCCATACTCCCTATCCTTCTCGTCTTTCTCTTGCCATTTTTGAATGACCTCATTGTGTTTGGCGGTTCGGGGCAAATGGATAAATTATTCACGGCTCCCGCCGGATTGATTGGAAATGCAGCGTTTGCGGCTTTTCCATTCTTGCTGATTGGTTCTGCCATGAAACCTCGTTTACGCGTGACACGGGCTTTATGGATCGTCGCGGTTCTAACGATAATTCTCTGGCTCATTTATGCCTTTACGGGGCTGGCCTTGCAAAATGACGAAAGCCTTATGGCGACGAACTTCTTTATCTATATGGGGATAATGGTGTGGCCGTTTGTTTGCGTTATTTTGATGGGCGTCATAGCGAAATTTGGTGAACCGGAACAGCTTTCAGAGCGGGCATCTGAAAATGTCTAATCTCGAAATTGCTCTCTTTCCTTGTTTGTCAGATAATTACGGTCTCCTCATCCATGACCCTGTGAGCGGTAAGACAGCAACCATCGATACGCCTGATGCGGATGAAATCATGGCGCAATGCGAGGCGCGCGGCTGGACGCTCACAGATATTTGGAACACCCATCATCATTGGGATCATACGGGTGGCAATGTTGCTCTAAAAGAAAAGTTTGGCGTCACGATTACGGGGCCTGATATGATTGCTGGCCGTATCCCTGAACTCGACAAAGGCGTCGGCGAAGGGGATCGTTTTGAGTTCGGGGACCACACGGTTCATATTTGGCATACACCAGGGCACACGAAAGATCATATTATCTATTATGTACCTGATGCTGGGGCTGTTTTCGTGGGTGATACACTTTTTGTCATGGGCTGCGGACGCTTATTTGAAGGTACGCCCGCTCAAATGAGAGCAAGTCTTGCTAAACTCGCCGCCTTACCACCCCAAACTAGAGTCTATTGCGCGCATGAATATACGCTTTCTAATGGCGCGTTTGCTGTAACAGTGGAGCCCGAAAATGAAGCACTCCTGCAAGCCATAGAAAACGCCAAAGCCTTAAGAGATAAAGGCATGCCTACGGTGCCTACAACCATTGCCAAGGAGTTGGAAACGAACCCCTTTATGCGGGCTCATACGGATGAACGACTTGGAGAGATTAGGGCTGCGAAGGACAATTTTTAAGTCTGAGCCGATAAAAGGCAATAAAATCAACGCTTAAAAATGAACGATGTGTGAACATGGCTTTCAGCTTGCACCTATGTGTGATATGTTAAGAGGAGACATGAAAATGATATCCCACATCCGTGCCAGTGTGCTGGCGACCGCTCTTATGTTCTCAAGCGCCTTAGTCGGCTCTGCTTTTGCACAAGACGCCTTATCCTTACCAGACCTAAGCCCCGAAGACATTGCAAGCGATGTCCAGAGAGATTTTAACAATCGGACGGGCACGACAGAATTTATTGCACCGACATTTGATCCCTTTGAGCAGGATAGCTCCATGGCGGGATCCGTCAGCCTGCGTTCCGTTGGTGCACCCGTCACCACGATTGACGGCGATGTTTATAATGACGGCGTGATGTTAGACATGGCGTTTTATTATAACTCGCCGAGCGATGATCCATTTGATGGTCGCGGATTTACGGATGCAGCCTTTCTTTCGGGCTCTCTCGCGCCCGCTGTGCGACGAGACCGCCGTATTTTAGAATGTTCGCGCAATGTCCGAGATGTGGTTTACGACCACAGCTATTATTACAGACCGACCCTGCACTTGTCTTTCTTCCGACCTTATCGTCATTATGGCGGACATTACCGTTTCGGACGTTTCGACCGACCCTATTGGAGAAATCGCGGGATAAGCCACGGAAGCTATGGCGGATGGGGCAGAGCCTCCTTCCCAAGAAGCCGCGGCTATAATTCCAATACGAGACGTGATGATCGGGCTCGCAATAACAATGATCGTCGAGATGATCGTTCCAGAGATAGAAGTGACCGTGACAGAGATACAGACCGTTCACGGGACCAACGTCGTAGTTACCCACGAGGCACATCAGTTGTGCGTTCCGATCGTCGTGGGCGCATGGGAACAACAGTGGATAATCGTCAGCCGCGTGCTGAAAATCGGTCAGAGGATAATACAACGCGAAATCGTGATAATCGTCGGAGCGACACACGTCGAAATGAAGCCCGTTCTGCGGAGACGAACCGTAATGAACGCCGAAGTGAAAGACGTGAAACGCGCCAAGACCGAGGGATAACCAGTAGAGTTCGTGACATTGCTGTGTCTACACGCGATAATCGCGGACAGGCGAATATTCAGCAGGCCCGTGAAAATAGGTCTACCCCGCGTGCAACACCGCGTGCTGAATCTCGTCCAACCCCGCGTCGCAATGAGGTACGGACTGAAACACGCTCGGCTCCAAGAGCGGAGCCTCGCTCTCAACCCCGATCTGAACCTCGCTCTCAGCCCCGATCCCAACCAAGAGCGGAACCTACACGTTCAAATCGTTCGAGCGGCTCTAAGCGCTCTTCGAGACGTTCAGGGACGATTAAGAGCACAAGCCCTTCTTCAAATCGGTCTATACGTCAGTTGAATTTCTTCCCGAATCGCAGTTCATTCAGCCGTGAAGTTGTTCGCAGTGTCGATGTGGATTGCGCCAGAGAAGAGACACTAAGCGTCTTTATTCCAAGAGAACGTCTTGAAGCCGCGCGTTTTGACGGTCTCACGATTTTGGCCTTGGATAACAAAGGTCAGGAATATCCGATTTTTGTTCCGCCCAATTACATCGAGGGTTTCAACCTTGCGACAGGCGGTGGATTTACATCATCGACTCGTGTCCCAACAGTTGTAAACCCAACGTATGATTATGAGGCGCCTATTTATCGAGCCCCTGTTCAGTCCACGCGTATTGAAGCGCAATGTCCAACAGGGACCACCAAGCAAAATGATGGTACTTGCTTGCTGACATCTGGCACATATCCGCAATAGTGTTTCAAAACAGGACAATCGTTTCACCGATTTTCGGAAATTGTCCTGTTTTCGCGTCAAAAGTGATAAATTGATCGGTTTTTCGCCTCAAATAACTGGCATTGGCTTTGCAACACTTATTTCGAATGTAAGTGCTGCATAACACTTTCATTCCCACAATATGGCGTCCACTTCCACACAGCCATATTTTGTTAGTCAAAAAGACCCGGTTGTTCCCAAAGGCAACCGGGTTTTTCTTTGGTTTATATCCAACTAGATTTACCGAACTGAATATCCATAGCATAAACCTATCTGGCCTATACAAATCCGTTCCTTGACCAGAATCTAACGCGCAGTATTAACATGTAAAAACTATAGGATTTTCGGGAAGACATTATGGGCTTGCTCACGACCATTAAGCGCGAAACAAAATTTGTTGGCGGGCTTTTACGCATGCTTCGCTCTGTCAAAGACGTCGACTCCGACAGCAATCATTTGATTGCAGACGACATTGAAAGAAGCGTCGATAAATTTGGGTCTAATATCGCCTTTATCGAAGACGACCGTCAATGGACGTATGATGAGTTTGAAAGCTATGCGAATAAAGTCGCGGGATGGGCGCAAGCGCAAGGCCTGAAGTCGGGCGATACAGTTGCTGTGTTTGTTCGTAACCGTCTGGAATATGTCGCACTTTGGTTTGGTCTCTCCAAAATTGCGGTTGTCCCCGCTCTGTTAAATTTCCAACTCTCAGGGTCGGCTCTGGCCCATTGTGTGAATATCTCAGAAGCCGCGCATATGATTCTTGATCACGAAATGGCGGATCAATGGGCGGCGGCAAAGTCTGATGTAACAGTTGACCTCAAAGTCTGGGCCGCTTTTGGGGAATTACCAGAGTTCGAGAGCTTTGATGCAGCGCTTACCGACATAGTTCCCAATCGCCCATCAAAAGATCTTCGCAAAGGTCTTAAGGCGGGTGGTATGGCGATGAAAATGTTCACCTCCGGCACGACAGGTTTACCTAAGGCCGCCAAGGTGACACATGTGCGCGCGCAGAACTATATGCGCGGTATGGGGGCAGGCGCACGGTCTGGCCCGAATGACCGTATGATGATGGTCTTGCCTATGTATCATGCCACAGGTGGATTAGTCGGCGTTGGCTGTGTTATCACTTATGGCGGGGCGGTTATTGTTCAGCCTAAATTCTCGGCGACAAAGTTCTGGGATGAAGCTGTGCGACACGGGGCGACGCAATTTACTTATGTGGGAGAGCTTTGTCGTTTTCTTCTCTCCACGCCTGCCCACCCCTTAGAACAGGAGCATAAAATTCGCTGGGCTCTCGGCAATGGCCTAAGGCCTGAAGTCTGGGAAGGTTTCGTTAGTCGATTTAACATTCCCCATATCATAGAATTTTACGGCGCGACCGAAGGCAATGTGAGCCTTATTAATCTCGACGGCCCGATTGGTGCAGTCGGGCGTGTACCTGAGTATCTGAAGTTCAAATTCAATATCGATATTGTTCGTTTTGATGTCGATACCGAAGAAAACCCCCGTGGTGCGGACGGGTTTTGCATTCGCGCCGATCATGATGAAATTGGCGAGATGATTGGCGAAATTCGAAATGATGATGCCCGTTTCCGCTTCGATGGTTACGAAAATGAAGCGGCGACCAAAAAGAAAATTCTAAGAAACGTCTTTAAAAAAGGCGATGCGTGGTTCCGAACTGGCGACCTCATGAAACGCGATAAGCTTGGTTATTTCTATTTCATGGATCGTGTGGGTGATACGTATCGTTGGAAAGCAGAAAATGTTGCCACGGGTGAAGTGGCCGCTGTGATGTCAAAATATGAAGGTATAACCCAAGCCAATGTCTATGGTGTCGAAGTGCCCGGTTATGACGGGCGTGCCGGCATGGCGTCGCTCGTGAGTGAGGGGGATATAGACCTTGATAAGTTGATGGCGATTGTGACCGCCGAACTTCCTTTTTACGCTCGGCCTGTTTTCCTACGAATTTCAAAAGAGTCAGATACGACAAGCACGTTTAAATTCAAAAAGACGAACTTAGTCAAAGCGGGCTATGACCCGGCCAATGTTTCTGACCCTCTCTTTTATGCGGATAATGAGTTAGGGAAGTACCTACCGATAGACCCAGAGACATTTGCGAAAATCAATATAGGTGCAATTCGGTTGTAAGGCGCATGCAAAGCCCAGAAGACATATTAGAATTTTGGTTTGAAGAGACCGATAAGAAAAATTGGTTTAAGGCGTCAGATGCTTTTGATTCTGAGATACGCTCTCGTTTTGAAACCAAGGCCGTAAACTTAGCGTCGTCTTTGTTAATGGCTGAGCCGCACCCTTGGGAGGCTAACCCCGAAGACTGGCTCGCGCTCATTATCGCGCTCGATCAATTCCCAAGAAATATGTATCGCAATACGCCTGGCGCGTTTGCGTGGGATGACCTCGCGTTGAAGGTTGCTCGTCGCATGGTCAAAGACTTTCAAGACTTAAAAATTCCGCAAGAGCGCCGTGCCTTTATCTATATGCCCTTTATGCATAGCGAAGATATTGTGATGCAAAATAAATGTGTTGAGCTTTGCGATGCACGACTGGATGACGAAAGCACGCTTTTTCACGCCAAGGCACACCGTAAACTCATAGAGCAATTCGGACGTTTCCCACACCGCAATGAAATATTAGGTCGAGACAGCACATCCGCGGAAATCGCCTTCTTAAAAGACGGCGGCTACGCGCCCTAAATTCTCTTTTTTAGAATTGAATTTCTAAATCTTATGATAGGACGCAACTTCTCGCTATGCGTTGGATTCTGACTGCGCTATTAAAGAGTTATGTTCAAACCTAAAGAGTTCGCCGACAATATTCGTGATCGATTTGAAAAGCTCAAATTCGATCCCGAAAAAGTCTATACCATTCACAATAATATTCGCCGTTTGACGAACCAATTCGATCATCCTGGCCCAAAAATGCAGGATGTCTTGGACTTTAATGTGCCTGACGATCCTGAATGTGAAGGTGAATGCGATGTTCCGGTTCGCCTTTATATTCCTTTTGGTGCGAGTGAAGATACGGGTCCCACGTTGATTTACCTGCATGGGGGTGGTTTTGTAACGTGTTCCATAGAGAGCCATGAAGGCATTGCTCTGCGCATGGCGCATGGAGCGAATATTCGCGTTCTATCCGTCGATTACCGTTTGGCTCCAGAGCACCCTTACCCTGCTGGGCCCGTGGATTGTGAAGCGGTTTTGAAATGGGCCTTGGCTGGTAAAGGCCAAGATCAATACGGTATAGACCCGTCGCGATTATCGATAGGTGGCGATAGTGCGGGGGGTAATATGAGTGCTTACCTCGCGCAGAAATATCGTCATCAATTAAATGCACAAGTTCTGCTTTATCCCCTGATGCAACTTGTCAATTTCAAACCCCCTAAGCAAGGCCCGCAAGATTGGTTGCAGCTTGGCTTTATGGCGCTTAAGTTTATCGATGAGCATTACGTGGCGGGGGCAGACCCCAAAGTGACGCGTTTGTCACCCTTGTTTGAGAAGAACTTAAAAGATTTACCCCCTGCCTATGTGTTGACTTGCGGTCTTGACCCTTTGCGGGATGAAGGCAAACTTTATGCGGATAATATGATTAAGCATGGAGTGAAGGTGAGGTATCACCATGAAAAAGCCATGCCGCATGGGTTTTTGAATTTCTCTCGGGCCTTCCCGAAAGGGAAAACCATTCCGCTCGATGTCGCCGAATTTTTACGCGATTATGTGAATGAAGAGATGAAATTAGACACGGCTGGAGTGTCGGCATAACCT
>CAYGSV010000053.1:9500-13121 GCA_964352635.1 uncultured Algimonas sp. | reverse complement strand
ATGTTTGGACGGCGCGTTCGACACTATCTTGTGTCGCTGTCGCAGGCGTTTGGCTCTCAGAAGAAGGGGCCGCTTGGCATCCCCCAAACGCTAAAGTGGACCCTAGTAAAAGCATGACGGATGGGCGCATATACATTTGGAAATTCCCCGTTATAGTTATAAGAAATGTTTACATTAAATTGCAAAAAAAGGGAAATGAATTTCAAATTATCAATAATCATGATGATTTTTACTGTAAATTTTTGCAAAAACTGATTAAGGTATACGTATATGAATAGGCGTATCAAAAAAATAGCGATTATTGGCGGTGGCTCTGCAGGTTGGATGACAGCGGCGGCTCTCTCTAATGCAATCGGGCAGTCTTGCGATATTACCTTAGTCGAATCTGAAGCCATAGGTACTGTCGGCGTTGGAGAAGCCACCATCCCCCCTATTCGCTATTTCAACCAAAGCCTCGGCATTGATGAAGCGACGTTTGTCAAAGAAACGCAGGGGTCTTTTAAGCTCGGCATTGAGTTTATCGACTGGGCCAAAAAAGGGGAGAGTTACTTTCATCCGTTTGGCAATTTCGGCGCGGAATTTGATACGGTTCCTTTTTATCACTATTGGATGCGGGAATATCTCGCGGGCAATATTGATAGTCTGAACGATTACTCAATGGCGTGGGAAGCTGCCAAACACCACCGCTTTGCCCATCCCATGACAGATAAGCGTCAAATTCAATCGACCTATGATTATGCCTATCATTTTGATGCGACCTATTACGCGAAGTATCTGAGGCAATATGCAGAAGCGCGCGGTGTAACCCGCAAGGAAGGTAAAGTTGGCGGCGCTAAACTGAAGTCAGAAAACGGTTTCATTGAAAGCATTAAATTAGAAGACGGATCTATTCATGAAGCCGACTTCTTTATCGATTGCACAGGGTTTTATGGGCTGTTGATAGAGACATATTTAAAAACAGGCTATACGGATTGGTCACACTGGCTGCCTTGCGATCGCGCGGTCGCCGTGCCCTGTGAACGTGCAGGTGATACTCTACCCTACACAAAATCAACCGCCAAAGAGGCGGGTTGGCAGTGGCGCATTCCTCTGCAACACCGCACAGGCAATGGCTATGTTTATTGCAGTGAATACACAGACTCTGAGACCGCAACACAAACCCTTTTGGACGGATTAGACGGCGCGCCAATAGCGGAGCCGAAACATTTGCGTTTCACTACGGGCATGCGAAACAAGTTTTGGAATAGAAATTGTGTAGCTATCGGGCTTTCAGCGGGGTTCATGGAACCGCTCGAGTCAACAAGCCTGCACCTCATTCAATACGGCATCATGCGTCTGATTGCTATGTTTCCCGACAAGGACATGTCCCCGCTTTTGGCGGATGAATATAACAAACTTACACGCGCGGAATATGAACGCATCCGCGATTTCCTTATTCTTCATTACACAGCGACAGAACGCGAAGACACGGAATTTTGGCGTTATTGTAAAAATATGGATATCCCGGACAGCCTGTCGAATAAGATTGCCCACTTCCAATCCAATGGCATGATTGTCTCTGACGAACGTGAACTCTTCCATAATCCAAGCTGGATTGCCGTTTATATTGGCCAAGGGATCATTCCAAAAAATGCGCCTGTTATGACAGAAATGCGGGCGGGCGTCCCCGCAACAGAAAGGCTCTCTCAAATTCGAACTGCTATTAAAGACGCGGCCTCAACAATGACCGTCCACGACGACGTCTTAAACAATTACTGCAAGGCAGAACCGATATAGTTTTCGATATACTCTTTATGTTGCGGTAGCGGGTCGACTGCACGCGACACAATGTGTTCAACGTTGCCCATAAATTCTGATAATTGTTCATCCGTAATTCGGTTCGCCATCGCATGGTAAGATTGCGGCGTGAGCCCCTGCCCCAGCATGACCTGAACCCAACTGGCTTCGCGGAATAAATCTTCAGGATCGCGATAAAGGCGTCCGCCTTCTTTGAATAAGTCCTGCTTGTGAGTCAGGCTTTCAGGCACATCCATATTTTTGCAATAGCGCCAAAATTCCGTGTCATCCCTATCCGTGCGGTGATAATGTAAGATGAGGAAGTCACGGACGAGTTCATATTCCTTGGACACGATGCGGTTATACTCGGCGATATTCGCCTTATTAAATCCTTTGTCCGGAAAGAGCTCGATGAGGCGAGACACGTTCGATTGAATAAGATGAATAGAAGTCGATTCCAACGGCTCTAAAAACCCGCTAGACAGACCAATAGACACGCAGTTTTTATGCCAAAATTCTTCGCGGCGCCCCGTGGTGAAATAAAGTTTTTTGACGTCCGCGATGGGCTCGGCATCAAGATTACTCATGAGGGTCTCAATGGCCGCGTCTTCATCGGTGAAATTATCACAAAAAACATGACCATTGCCCGTGCGATGTTGCAATGGAATACGCCATTGCCAGCCGGCGTCATGCGCTGTGGCTTTGGTATAAGGCAGCAGCGGCTCTGTGCTTTTACTCGGTACCGCGACAGCGCGATTACACGGAAGCCAATGCGACCAGTCCTGATAACCAACACCCAGAGCCTGTCCAATTAACAGCCCTCTAAAGCCCGAACAATCGACAAATAGGTCTCCAGAAATGGAGGTTCCGCTTTCCAACTCTACAGAGTCGATGTGGCCACTCTCATTGTCTAATTGGGTCTCAACAACGCGGCCTTCAATGCGGTTCACGCCTTGGGCTTCGGCAAATTTTCTTAGGAATTGAGCATAGAGGCCCGCGTCAAAATGATAGGCATAGGCCAAACCCGCCATCGATGTATTCCCGACCTTATTCAGGTGAGCAAATTTATGGGCATAGGCTGCTTTGTGATGCAGTGAGTAATCCCAAAAGCTTTTATTGTTTTGTGTCTCTTGCTGGCGCGCCCAATAATGATGAAATTGAATATTGCCGAGATTAAGGCCTGTCTCCCCAAATGTGTGGAGATAGCTATCGCCTTTCTGGCCCCAATTATTAAATTCGATGCCCAGTTTAAAGGTGGCTTTTGTTTCGCGTAAGAAGTCTTTTTCGTCCAAACCTAATATAGCATTCAAACGAAGAATTTGCGGAATAGTCGCTTCCCCCACGCCAACCGTGCCAATGGCTTCGGATTCAATTAATGTGATATTTACGACAGGCCCTAAGAGCTTTGCCATAGCGGCTGCCGTTATCCAGCCTGCCGTGCCGCCGCCTACTATAACAACATTTTGAATGTGTTTATCCGTCATATTTTATATCTAACGCGATGATATCTGAAAGTATATTGCGCGATGCGCCACATATAAAAAAGCCTGCCGCAAGCGGCAGGCATGGTATTTCACCAAAAGTTTATTCCTTCAAGGGATTGATGGAAATTAGAATTTTTTAGAAACGGTGATGTTATAAGTCGTACCGTAATCTTCACGGCGGCTGACAAATGTATCTGTTCCAGGCCCATCACCATCAAGGTCATTGGTCGTCCGGAAAGGTTCATCAGTTAGGTTATAAGCTTCAAGATTAATACCGAACCCTTCCAAAGGTCCGTCATCCCACTCATAGCCAATTTGTGCATCCAATACGAATTCTGAAAGCGCTTCCGCGCCAATCAAA
>CAYGSV010000053.1:0-9490 GCA_964352635.1 uncultured Algimonas sp. | reverse complement strand
TCAAACCACCATCAAATTGCTGAATTTCGGATAGGAAACCATCGCGGTAGCGACCATTAATACGCGCACGGAAACCATCTCTTTCGAAATAAACTTCACCAGACGCTACATTTTCAGAGAAACCAGGAATACGAATAGCATCACCATTACCGGCCTCGATACTGCTGTCTGTATAAGAATAGCTGGCATTGACACCGAAGCCTTCAAGTTGATCACCAAAGAAGTCTTCCAAAGACATACGCAGAGAAACTTCCAAGCCCGTCAAAGACCCATTATCGAGGTTTGCTGGGCCGTTAATACCGAGAACAGCGGCATTAGGGTTAGCGCTTACAAAGGCATCCCCAAGAAGGCTTGATGCAATGGCTGCATCTTCGACAATTACGCGACCATCTTGGACATAATCACTTAAATCCTTGTAGTAAAAAGCGACAGACAGGGCTGAGGCTGTACCGAAATATTTCTCGAATGCGACATCATAAGATGTTGAGTGATAAGGTTGCAAGAATGGGTTACCACTAGAGAAGTTCAAACATGTTTGCTGAGGCGGGTTAAAACCAGCATCAATAAATGTATCTGCCAATTGATCACTATTCGTGTCCGCACAAACGAGAGGGTTTGTAGAAGCCGCTGTGTTCGCCGCCAACTGATCCAAACGAGGGCGTGTAATCGTCTCTGCAAAGCTTGTTCGAATAAAGGTATCTTCCATAATTTCAAAACTTAAGTTGATACTTGGCAACCAGTCATCATAGGAGAACGCAACAAAGTCACCCGGGATAGTATCTGGCCCAAGCGCCGCATTCGTCCCGATAGACGCCTGTGTAGAGTCAACATATTGCATTCCAATATTACCGCGTACAGGCACGTCGCCGAGTTGGCTATCGATATTTGCCATAAAGTAATAAGTCTCAATATCTTCATCGACAATATAAGCTGACCCCCCCGTTCTTTCGAGGTCATAAGTCCCGTCTGTTAAAAGAGAAGCAGGATCATAAGCTAAGATCGGGAGACCCGTGCCGCCATCATCCGTGACGCCAACGATGGCCCCACCGGGAACAGCCAATTCAGGCCCTGTGCCGCCATTACGTTCAACTTGCGCGAATCTATCGCTTGCGCGAATGAAGAAGGCATTATCTGTGAAAGATTTTTTGCGGTCGGTTGATAAGAAACCCGCAACGACGCTTTCAATGAACGGGACATTATCCGTTTCATATTCAGCTTCGAGACGCACTTGAGTCAACTCATCATTGACGTCAGGCGAGCGCAAGAAACCAACTTGGCCCCATCCTCCAGGGTCTGTCAAAAGAACATTCGCAGGATCCGTGTAATCCCGTGATGAGTTTACGTTGTAAGCCCCGTTTTCAGGGAAGGTGAACGCAAGTGTATCACGGAAAGCTGCACCATCATCATTTGTACTAATGATCCGCGTGCCCGCACCCGCATAAGATTCGTAATCAATATCTGTACGATTCAAATCAGAATAGCTGAGGTCACCCGTAAATTTCAATTTCTCAATGATGTTGAAAGACGTGTTCAAGCCAATTGCAAAAGTCTCTGCTTCATTGCCTTCCGTATCTGTTCTCAAGATTGGTGCGATGCCTGTATATGTTGCACTGTCAGCAAAAGGTCCGCTGCCTGCGATATTTGTGGCTTGAGCTGCCCCTGCCCAAGAGGCAATAGGGGTTTCAATACCGCGGAAAATGCCAGCGTCTTGTGTGTCCGTATATAAGACATCAACAACCGCTTGGAAATTATCCATGGGCTCAAACTGCAAAGCACCCGCGACAGAGAAACGTTCAAAGTCACGTGAGACACTACCCGTTCTTGGGTTGTCGGCGGGGAATACAACGCCAGCGGCTGTCTGGGCTGTCTGGCCAGGTGCCGTTTTCAACTCGCGAGAAATAATCTGAGTAGGGTTAGACTGGTCCGTGATACCGATTGAAATACCAATTGTATCATCCGCGAATTGATCGATATATGATCCGAATAAACGATAGCCTTGGTCTGAAAAATCAGGGTTTAAAGATTCTGCATCATTTATGACGTATTTGCCCGAGAAGTTTATTTTGCGCTCATTATAATCGAGAGGACGTACTGTTCTAAGGTCAACCGCACCGGCTACACCTGTCGCCGCAAGACGGGCGTCTGGCGTTTTATAAACGATACCTTGAGAGACTAATTCTGATGGGAATTGGTCAAATTCGATACCGCGGTTATTACCCGCAGAAACAACTTCACGCCCGTTCAATAAGGCGATAGAAAAGTCAGGGCCTAAGCCACGAATTGAAATTTGTTGCGCACGGCCACGGACACGTTGTGCTGTCACGCCTGGAAGACGGGCGAGTGAGTCAGCAATTGAAACATCTGGCAATTTACCAATATCTTCTGCTGAAATGGCCTCAACAATCGAACTGCTCTCTTTTTTCAAGCGCAAGCTGTTTTCGATCGACTGACGGATGCCTGTAGCAACAACCTCATCTTCAATAATGTCGGCGTCTTGCGCTATGGCGGTTGCGCCCATCGCGAGTGTTAATGCCGTTGCGGCTGCGCTGGCCAAATAAGCTCGCTTTAAAAACTTCATAGATGTCATTCGATTTTCCCTTCGCGACACACCCTTATTGCGGGCTTTGATTGTGGTAAAAGAACGCCAAACGCACTTTCCCCGTCGATTATGAAACCTTCTTACACAAATTTACATGTTTCTTGCAAATTATTTCACAATTATTTTTTATTTTACGAAATTACTGTTGCAAGAATACCACTATTATATATTTAACATACTGTTTTAGTTAGTTTTTATTGAAAACTACACTCAAGAGTTTTGTTTATGAGTCTAAATTTTGTTATGCAAATTTTTACATTTCACTTTTCTTTACGACAAAACTGGCTATTAGAACTCAAGAATAAGATTTAAGGGAAAGTATATTATGACATTTACTAATCGCTCCAACGGTATTAATCGCGCCCTGCTTTCTCTTACGTCAGCCCTTGCTTTACTGGCTTGTCAGCCAACGTCTGACGCATCCTCGAGCAATCAGACCACGCCTGAAAACGCCAACACAACTTCTGTCCCATTGAATGCTGCTGATTATATTACCCGTCCGCCCGAAGAAGACATTGTTTATTTTATGCTGCCCGACCGGTTCGAAAATGGCGATCCCTCAAATGATACAGGCGGATTTCCGGGCGGCAAACTCGATCATGGCTTCGACCCGACTCACAAAGGCTTTTACAATGGCGGCGATCTGAAAGGTCTCACCTCTCGTCTTGATTATATTAAGGGTATGGGCGCGAATGCGATCTGGCTTGGGCCAATTTACAAAAACAAACCCGTGCAAGGCGGGCCCGGACAAGAAAGCTCGGGCTATCACGGTTATTGGATTACGGACTTCACCTCGGTCGACCCTCACCTCGGCACGAATGCTGAACTCAAAACATTTGTCGATGAAGCGCACAAACGAAACATGAAGGTCTATTTGGACATTATTACTAATCATACGGCTGATGTAATCTCTTACCGCGAATGTTATGACCCTGAATATACAGGCGCCGATAAAGTAGAAAGCTGTGATTATCGCAGCCTCGCAGATTATCCCTATACAACACGTGGCGGTGTCAATGGCGAGGCTATAAATAAAGGTTTCATGGGCGATGAAGATCATCATCAAACGGCTGAAAATTTTGCCAAACTCACCAACCCGAACTATGCCTACACGCCTTATATTCCTGAGGGCGAAGAAAATGTGAAGACACCCGCTTGGCTGAATGATCTGCAATATTATCACAATCGGGGTGAGACGACATTTGAGGGCGAGAACTCGCTCTATGGCGACTTTGCAGGTTTAGACGATTTATTCACGGAACATCCTGTCGTCGTTGACGGTATGATTGATATCTTCAAAGGTTGGATTACCGATTATAAAATGGACGGCTTCCGCATTGATACGACCCGCCATGTGAATCCGAATTTCTGGAAGCAATTTTTACCCGCTATGAAAGAGCATGCGGCGCAAGAAGGGATTCCAAATTTCTATATGTTTGGTGAAGTCTATGACCCTGACCCAGGCGCGCTCGCGCGCTTCACACGCGTTGATGGTTTCGATCAAGTCCTTGATTTTGGGTTTCAATCTGCCGTTTTTGATGTCGTCAGCGGGAAAGCTAACACAGACCGATTTGACAGCTTCTTACGGGCAGATTCGCTTTATGCCGAAGCCACAAAAATGGGCCGTACTCAGCCCACATTTTTAGGCAATCATGACATGGGTCGGTTCTCTGGCATGGTGAAGGCCGAAAACCCCGATATGAGCCAAGAGGAATTATTGGCGCGGACAAAACTGGCGCATGGCCTCATGATGTTTATGCGCGGTGTGCCCGTGATTTATTCTGGCGATGAGCAAGGATTTGTCTCAGACGGCAATGACCAGCTCGCGCGTGAAACCCTGTTCCCAAGCCAAGTCGCAGTTTACAATGATAATAACCTTATCGGAACGGATGCGACAACGGCCGATAGCAACTTCGACATCGACCATCCGCTTTATCAATATATCGCAAAAACAGCCTCCATTCGCCAAGCGCACGCCGCATTTTCACACGGCGAGATGGTGTCGCGCCTAACGGAAAAAGAAGGGAATGTTTTTGCCTTTTCTCGCTTTGATCCGAATACAGGGCATGAATATGTTGTTGCGGCAAATACAAGTATAGACCCTAGACAGATAAATCTAAATATTGATGCAGGATCATCGGATTTGGAAACGCTTATGGGTCAGTGCGGCGTTATGAATACCACAGGCAATATCAGCCTTGAACTTCCCGCTTTTGGCTTAACGATATGTCGGTCGGCTACGCCGTCGACACGGTTTGGAAAATAGACCTCCATGTCAGACGCCGTGACAACAAAGCTGTACGCGCCTTTTGAAGAGGCGCCTTTCATAGCCGCCCAAGAGACCGCAGATTGGTGGAAGGGTGCTGTCATTTACCAAATCTATCCGCGAAGCTTTAAAGACAGTAATGGCGACGGTGTTGGCGATATTCCTGGTATTATCGAAAACCTAGATCACGTCGCTTCACTTGGCGTAGACGGCATCTGGCTTTCGCCCTTCTTCACCTCGCCTATGGCAGATTTCGGATATGATATTTCTGATTTTTGCGGTGTTGATCCGATTTTTGGCACACTCGCTGATTTTGACCGCCTTATTGCCAAGGCTCATCATTTGGGGCTCAAAGTCATCATTGACCAAATTTATTCGCATAGCTCCGATCAACATGCTTGGTTTGAAGAAAGTCGCCAAAACCGCACAAACCCTAAAGCCGATTGGTATGTTTGGGCAGATGCAAATCCTGATGGAACCCCCCCTAATAATTGGCAATCCGTCTTTGGTATGGGCGCTTGGCAATGGGATGCGCGGCGAGGACAATATTACTTACATAACTTCTTAGTCGAGCAACCCGATCTCAATTTACATAACCCAGAGGTTCAAGAGGCGATACTCGGCGTGACACGTTTCTGGCTTGAGCGCGGTGTAGATGGCTTCCGTTTGGACGCTCTAAATTTCGGTATGCATGATCCAGATTTGAAAGATAATCCTGTCGAAACCATCTTTAAACGCCCCCCGACTCGACCGTTTGATTTTCAACGCCATGTTAATTCGATGTCTCATCCTGACATCCCGAAATTCTTGGAGCGCATTCGTGGCGTCATAAACGAGTTTCCTGATAGGTTTACAGTCGCCGAGGTTGGCGGCCCCTTCCCCATGGCTGAAATGAAAGCCTTTACTGAGGGTAATAAGCGGCTGAACTCAGCTTATGCGTTCGACTTCCTCTATGCCGCAGATTTATCGGCACAGCTTATTCGAGATACACTGTCAGAATGGCCAGGGCATGAGAACGAAGGTTGGCCGAGCTGGGCATTTTCCAATCACGATGCCCCACGCGCCGTTACACGTTGGAGAGGCCAATGTTCTGAGGAACAGTATTCGAAACTCCTCGCGGCGCTTCTCGTGTCTTTCCGCGGAAATATCTTTGTTTATCAAGGCGAGGAATTAGGCCTGCCACAGGCCGACGTTGCTTTTGAAGATTTACAAGATCCAGAAGCCATCACGAATTGGCCGGAAACATTAGGGCGTGATGGCGCCAGAACCCCTATGCCTTGGAACCAAGCCAATCGATGTGCAGGATTTTCTACCGAGAAGCCTTGGCTCCCTATTGACAAAACACACCTTTCTAAAACGGTAGAAAAACAAAATAATGATGACAATTCTGTTCTGAATTTTTACCGCAAAGTTCTAAAGCTTCGCAAAACAAGTGACGCCATAAGGTTTGGTGACATTGAATTTATTGACGGATCTGAAGGTCTTTTATTAATTAAACGCCGGTCAGGGGAAGAGACAAGAGTGTGTGCATTTAACCTCACATCTAACGCTTACGTACTTCCTAAGGAATTTGATGTCGCCCATGACATTTCAGTTGGCGAGACATTTAGGAATAACATACTTCCAGCTTATAGCGGCTTTATAAGTGTTGCGCTGTAATTAAGCCCCGCAGGACTCGCGCATAATTAGATCTGTCGGCAATCGCTCGGATATCATATCTCGCGGGCTTGTCGCATTTAAAAGCTTTGCCACCATCAAACTCCCCGCTTTTGAAAGGTCCTGACGAATTGTCGTTAGCGCAGGGCGACTATAGCGTGCGAGCTGCACATCATCATAACCCACAACGGAAACAGAAGAAGGCACGGTCAATCCATTACGTTGCAAGGCACGAATAGCGCCTACGGCAATGAGGTCACTACTGGCAAAAATGGCGTCAAATTCTGTGCGGCTTGCCACGAGAGCATCGACGGCCGCTTCCGCGCTTTCAATTTTAAAATGAGCGGGCGAGACCAAAGCAGGATCGAAATCCAATCCTGCTTCTTCGAGGGCCTGTCTATAACCGTCATAGCGTTGCCCAATTTCAGGGGCTTCTGTATCTCCAAAAAAGGCTATGCGCTTTCGCCCTAATCGCGCCAGATGCGCCGTCGCCCGTTTACCGCCGCGTACATTATCTGTGCCGACTGAACAATAAAGCTGACCGGGTAATTGCCCACCCCACACCACAAAACGCGTCGAATGCCCAACCAAACGATTAAGCCGTTCGTGCAAAAAGCTCTGCCCTAGAATAATGACGCCTTGTGATTGGTTGAGATCGACCAAGCGAGAAAGGTCATCATAATTTTGAGGGGCAGCATGTGAAATAAGAAGGTCACACTTCCTTTCTCGGGCCGCTTCTCCGACAGCCCCAATTAATTCTTGGAAGAATGGATCGAGCATCCACCCCTCACGCCCCTGCGGTTGCGGAATAACAATACTGATTGTCGCCACAGCACGGTCAAGCGAGGCGGGCATAGTTGGGCGAAGGTTATAGCCGTTCTCACGCGCCAATTTCCAAATTTCACGCTTGGTTTGCTCATTAACGGATGAACTGTCGTTGAGCGCGCGTGAGACTGTCGCAATGGACACACCAGCAATACGGGCGAGGTCTTCAAGTCGTATTTTTTTCGCCATGGTCTTACCTTAAGCTTGTTCAGGCTTCTTATAGGGCACAAAAACCATCAGCAACAAAGCCCCTATCATCATAACAACGCCCGCCAAGACGATGGCATAGATAGCTTGGCCATAAAAGAAGGTTTTTATGACTGGGCCCATAACGGTTCCGACAATCAATTGTGGTAGAACAATAAAGAAATTAAATATTCCCATATAAGTCCCCATCTTTTCTGCAGGTAAGGCATCGGCCAAGATAGCGTAAGGCAGAGTGAGAACGCATGTCCAAGCAATACCTATACCCAGAGCAGAGAGTAAAAACTTCGTTTCAAACGCTGTAAACCATCCAAATTTAATACCGTCTCCTAAGAATTGCCCCATTGGCAAAGCATAAATTGCGATTAAACCCAAGCCCCCCAATAAAAGTGCGACGGCATAAGTTGTTTTCAGGCCTATGCTACGGGCAAAGAACGGTACTAATAAGCTAAAGAAAATCGGTACTAAATTATAAACCGCGAACATGTTATTTTTAACGAGGCTTGCTGTGCCATAGCCTTCGCTCGACGCGTCGCTGGTTCCGAAATGATGAGCCGCAAATGCAGGGTCTGAATATACCCACATCACAAAAAAAGCGAACCATGTCGCGAATTGCACAAGTGCCAAACGCTTCATAATAAGCGGCATAGTGATGAGGTCATCCAAGACAGTGGCAAGCATTTTCGGAGCGTTTCGTAGAGCCCCATGCCATAGAAAGAGTAAGCCCGTAATCGTCACACCTGATGAGAAAATGCTAAATTGTTTTTCGGTCTCAAAGATAAAAATACTCGCCGTTAAAGCAAGGCCTAATAGAGTGACGATAATCCCCCATTTCTTGAAAAAAGAAGCAGGTGGTGCAGGCCTATCCGCCTGTCTTTCTTGCGCTAATTCTGAGGTGTCAGCCACTTCAAACTCGGCTAATTCATCTGGCGAATATTCTTTCGTCGTCAGGATTGTCCACAGCACAGAGGCAAAAAGCAAAAGCGCGCCAATCATGAAAGCGTAAGTCACAGAATCTGGCACTGTGCCAATATCAGCTTGGTTAGACACGCCCGAATTTGTCAAGAAATTAGGAAGTTTGGACGCAAGCCAGCCACCCGCACCAATCATTAATCCCTGCATCGCATAGCCAAGCGTGCGTTGTTTCGTTGACAACTTGTCACCGACAAAAGCCCTAAAGGGTTCCATCGATATATTAAGCGACGCATCCAATATCCAAAGCGAACTCACGGCAATCCAGAGGGCTGGCGAATGCGGCATGAAGAACAAAGCGATTGAGGCTAACAAGGCCCCGATGAAAAAATAAGGTCGGCGTCGGCCAAAACGTCCCCATGTATTGTCGGATAAATACCCAATAATAGGCTGCATAATCAGCCCTGTGACGGGCCCCGCCAACCAAAAAAGAGCAAGCGTATCAACATTCGCGCCAAGGCTTTGAAAAATGCGGCTAGCATTTGCATTCTGCAGTCCAAACCCAATTTGAAGACCAAAGAAACCAAAGGCCATATTCCAAATTTGGAAGAAACTTAAATTAGGCTTCAGCCCTGATGAATGGCTCATGTGATCCCCAATGTAAAATTATGTAATTTTTACATTTTTTTACACAGGCAGGCCATTTTGTCGAGTCAATAATAGAGACAAATTAAAGACGATTCTGCCTAGGCGAACGACGACTGAAAAGTCTTTAAAAATTCATCGAGGTTCACCTTTGGCAAGTGATTGATACCCGCTGCGGCACTGCGGCCACCGCCTGTTTCGAATTTCATGGCGAGTTTATCAGCCCCTGAGCGATTAGAAAGCGGCGCACGGATGCTGACCAAATAACCGCCGTCTTGTTCTGTCAAAATAGCATGCGCCCGATTGGGGTATTGTTGCGCCAAATCATTTCCGTAAACACCTGACATGCGGCGCGAGGCGGCGATGCCTGGCAGGACTAACGC
>CAYGSV010000052.1:0-13123 GCA_964352635.1 uncultured Algimonas sp. | reverse complement strand
GTGCCTAAGGTGCGGCGCTCTTTATCGGCAAGCCGCGCGATTTCTCCTGCAAGATACCCAAAGGTGAGGGGGTGATAACCGCTGACTGTGCCTGGTGCAAAAATAGGTTTTTGTGCCGCTAGGGTGCGAATTGTCTTTTCCCAATCAAACCAAGACTGCGCTGTAAAGTTTGAGTCTGTTATGCCTGATAGCCCCGCTTGATGCGACATGAGCTGTGCAATGGTGAGTTTATCTTTGCCATGCTGACCAAACTCTGGCCAAAGTGTTGTGACAATCTGATTATAGCCTAACCTGTCTTCCTCGACTAAATACGCAATGACCAAAGCAGCTATTGCTTTGCCCGAAGAGTAGACACCGAAAAGCGTATCATCTTTCACAGGTTCCTGTTTTTTGCGGTCGGCCCACCCGCCTTTCAGGTCAAGTAAGAGCTCTCCATCCCGCATCAGACAAAATTGTGCGCCTAGTTCATCTGTGGTCTCAAAATTAGATTTAAATGCTGCGACAGCGGCGTCTAAACCAGATGCGGCGAAGATATCAAAAGGGATGTCAGTCATAAGTCTAATACTCGGCTTGGCAGAGGTTTGATATCTGTAAGGGCGCTTTGTTCCCGGATAAGGGGTAATTCGCCCGCATCTAAATCATTGGCGGCTGACATGATAGAAAATACTGAGGCGACGGATTTTTCCATAGCGGCCAATGGAGAGACGCCGTTTAATATATGCGCGAGGTATGTTGCGGCCAGACTATCGCCGCCTCCATTTGGCACACGGTCATAGCGTTTATGGCTGACTTGAAACGCACCTTCAGGGTTCAAGAGAACAGCGCCAATTTCGTCGCCGTCGGGGACAGATGTCACGACTGTGTATGAGGCTATGTCTTTAGTGGATCTCAATTTCGTCGCTAAGTCCGCATCTTGCGTTTGTGTCAAAAAACTCAGCTCCCATAAATTAGGTGTTAGCGTATCGGCAAGGGGGAGAAGCTCTGACTTAATCGCTTCGGCGATATCTTGATCTATATATAAATGTCCATTATCGCCCATCACAGGGTCGACTAAAATATGTGTTTGAGGGTTTGTTTCTCGAATATCGTGAATAATGTCGCGTGTCAGACCGACATGGCCCAACTCGCCCATATAACCACTGAGGACTCCGTCAAATTTTATGTCCTGTTTGCGAATGGCGTCCCACATCTCTTTTAGAGTTTGTGTTTCGACAGCCCCGCCGCCGGGTGAGCCCCACCCTGGGTGTCTGCCCATCATGGTCGTCGGCAGGATAACCGCGTTTAATCCTAACCGGCGCAGGCAAAATGCGCTGGCGGTCGCGCCGACACGGCTCGCCGATACAAAAGACGATATCACTAAAACCGTTTTCATATCGGTGTCTTGACGCTATGGCCGTTTGAAATCAACACGCATATTTGCATAAGGCTCTCTCATTATGACGATAACGATTTATCATAATCCCCGATGTTCAAAATCTCGACAGACTTTGGCCCTGATTGAAGCCGCAGGAAAGACGCCCGAAATCATTCTCTATCAGGAGACCCCATTAAAAAGTGATGAGATTAAAAGACTTCTCGGGCTTTTAGGGTTGGAAAACCCGCGTGATCTTATGCGAAGAGGCGAGGAAGCCTATAGGGTTCTGAACCTCAAGGAAGAGACCAATTCTGAAGTCTTGATAAAAGCTATGGTCGAAAATCCTAAATTAATCGAACGCCCCATCGTTGTGAGTGGAAGCACCGCAATATTGGGGCGTCCGCCTGAGAACGTTAACAAATTCTTATGAATTTGGGTTAAAATTTCTCTTAAAACTGCGTTGTTTAAACGGCTTGTTAAACAAAACAGGCCATTCCCTTCATTAACCATAATCAGGATTCTGTCATTTTTCGACGGAAGATTGGTATTTGAGGGGTTGTTTGATGCGTCTTATTTTATGTGCCGTTTCCGCGATTGCTTTATCCGGTTGTTCTTGGCTGGGTGGATTTCAAGGTAAGTCAAAGCAGGGCTATCATCAAAAAACAGCTTATGGTGCCTATGGGCAACAGCAGTCTTATCAATATGGACAACAGGCTAAGACAGACCCTTGCCAAATTTTTTCACCGCAACAGCCCATTCCGCGTGGATGTGACCCTGCACAAGTCACAGTGGGAACAGCGCCTCAAATGGGACAATACGGGGCAACAAACGGTTTTCCGCAGCAGCCACAATTTGGTCAGCCAAATTATGCCACGAATAATTACGGCTCACACGCCAACGTCGCCCATCAACAAGGCGCCAATCACAACCGCAATGTCCCACAACTTCGGAAACCGAAATTTCGTGGCACACTTAGCTTAGGGGCTGAGAAAAGCTTTAGTGGGGATGTTTTAGATTACGCAACTTTCCCGACGGACTTGGCAACAGGTTTACCAACAAGCCCTTCACTAGGTTACAATCCAACAGACTTTGATGAGGGCCGCATCACAGAAGACGTCGACGGCGGTATAATTACACGTACAAACACAACGTTTACGGCGGGAAATCGTGACCGATTTGACGCTTTACCGAGCGGTGCTCTTTTCGATAGTGCGGTGGAGCCTTCGATTTCGTTGGATGATGCTTGGTCTACACCTACAAGAATAGCATTAGGCGGCGAATATATTTTATCTAAAGCTAATACTGTATTCTTTAATGCAGGTTATTCAGCATCAGAAGGTAAAGAAGGCACTGTTGGCTCCGTCAATGCCCATGTCTATCAAGTCAATACTGTTGAAAGAATAGATGAAGCGACAGGCGTATTAATTAGTGCCTCTCCTGGCGGCATTAGTTTTGTACCAGATGAAGAAATTGCGCGCTTTACAGCAGATTTTTCAGACATGCGTCGTTATGATTTAGAAGTCGGTGGTCGTCATTATTTCAATTCCTGGAATAAAACATCAGGTTTAAATACGGTTACTCCTTTTGTTGGTGCTGCTGTCGGTGCCTCACATTATAATTCGGTGTCATATACAACAGACCAAACGCAACGATTTTATGAGCAGGCCATTACTGACTCTGATGGCGAAGATACTCAGTTTTATAACGTTGATGGAAATGAACGACAAGTCGATCTTTATGACAGTCAGTGGGTTCCATCAGGTCAGTTAAATGTTGGTGCTGAATGGCAAGTCACGCCGCGGACAGGCATCGCCGTCGAAACCGGCCTCCGTATCGAGGGGGCCAGAAAATATCTCAATGATGAAAAAGGCGACACGAATATCGCCATCCCATTCACAATTCGCGGCAGCTATAATTTTTAGCGGTCAATTATCATCCCCTCAATTAACCACGTAATTAATTGATAAATTAAGGTTTTGTTTCCGATTTGAAAACGCTTTCTTAAGCATAAGATGTTTTAAAGTGAGACAAGACAGAGTTTTAACCGAGAGATTGGAGACCGATATGCGGCTCGCAGTTTGTACTTTATCAGCAGTGTTATTATCCGGGTGTTCATGGCTGGGCACGGGCGGACACCATTCACAATATGGTCAAGCCGGTGGAGCTTACGGCGTAAATTGTGCGCAAGGCGCTCAAGGCCAATTCACACAGGGTCAATTCGCACAGGGATATGGCTATCAAAACAGTTATGCGGCCCAAGGTTACACCCAACAAGGCGCTTGCGGTGGCGGTGGCGCTTACAGTGTAGCCAATGCAGGTTATGGCGGAGCTTACGGTCAGCCAGGCATGGGTCCACAAGGTTTCGGCCAGCAAGGATTTGGCCAAGCTGGTTACGGACAAGCAGGGTTTGGCCAAGCAGGTTTTGGTCAGCAAGGCTTCGCTCAACAGGGGTTTGCCCAACAAGGATTTGGTCAGCAAGGCTACGACATGAATGGCGTATATGGTCAAGGCGTTGCGGGTTCAGGCTTTAACGGCGCTTACGGTGGCAATGCAGGCGTTACAACGCTTGGCGCTGGCGCACCTTACGGTACAGCTTATGGCGTAGGGTCAGTTTACGGACAAAATGTTGTCGGCACGCAGCTTTCAAATGGTCAATATGTCAATGGTGCTTACGTTCAAAATGTACAAGGTTCACCAATTTATGTACCACAGCCTTATCCAGCCTATTACGGCGTCCCACAAATGCGGGGGGTTAGTGCTTCTCTACCATTTGGTGTCGAATTAGATGCAGGCACGGAATTTGATATTGGCGGAGATATCTTCACAGCAAAAGACCCGGGTTTGGCTTTGGGTAGTACGACGGTCAACACAGGCGGCTCCGAAGGCATCAGTTATAATGACGCTTTTGGCCAAATGAAGTCTATTGGCGGATCGCTAGGCTATGATGTGTCACGCAACACAACTTTATTGGGGACGCTTGGTTATGCCACAGCAAATGGCCAGACAGCAGAAGCCTATCAATCTGTTGATGCGCGCGGTGCGATGGAAGATATTGACGCGACATTCTCTGATCTAGACCTTTTCACAATTGAGGGCGGTGTTCGTCAATATGTCGGTCATAACCCTGCACTTCGGCCTTATGTCGGCGCAACAGCAGGTTTCACACACAATAATGACGTGACTGTGAACCGAACCTACAGTTCAGACGGCGTTGCTTACGATGCTGCTCCATTTGAATATGTTGAAAGCGGATGGAACCCAACGGCTTCAGCCGTTGTCGGTGCAGAAATGGCCGTGGGCTCACGTGCAGCCATCGGCGTTGAGTCAGGTGTTCGTTGGCGCGATAATATGGATACAGTGGCGCCGTCAGAAGATCGTTGGAGTATCCCCGTTAAACTTCGCGGACGTGTTAGCTTCTAAACACAACACTTATAATTCAAAAAACCCGCCCCTGCGTTCCAACAAAACGCTAGGGCGGGTTTTTTTATGGCTTTAATAAATCCGCCTGCCGGCTTGGCCCCACTTTTGCAAAACCTTGAACCAACACACAGCGTGTCTGGCAATTGTGCCACATTGGAACACAAGGATGAAAATCATGCGGGTTTTACTTCTCGGCGTAGCAACAATCGCCTTATCAGGTTGTTCTTTCCTCGGCCTTGGCGGTCAGAAAGACTACTCAAATTATAACGCTAATAATGGCTATTATGGTCATCAGGCACCAGCCGTGAAAAAAGCGCCTAAAACACCATGCCATAGCAATCAATGCTTAGCGCGATGGAATCTTGAAGGCGGTATTGGCCCATCATTCGTTGTAGGCGGAGATGCCGTTACGGGTGACCAGACAAATGATATTGATGGTGTGGCTATCAATAACATCAGCATGAATGATGCTTATGACACGGGATACCGTGCTGAGCTCGGTGGCTCTTATGCGTTAAACCCAAATCGCAAAGTCACGGCGATGGCCTTTGTTGACAATGCGGATAGCGCAGGACGTCAGGATTGGGGACAACTTGATCCAGAAACAAACCTAACAGGTGCGTTGTCCGATTATCAATCTTACGGTGCGGAACTCGGCTTGCGTCAATATTTTGCACCACGTCCAGGTCTTATTCTTCCGAGTATTCGCCCTTATGTCGAAGGTCGCCTCGGTGCCACACATATTGATGATATCTCAATTAGAGGCGCACAGGCCAATGGCGTCGCGCTTCCGAATGCTGACATTGCTTTTTATGAAGGTGGCTGGGTTGGATCTGCAGCAGGTCTCGTTGGTATTGAAACACCCTTAACGCGTTACTCAACTATCGCTTTGGAAACAGGGGTGCGTTACACACAAGGTCTGAAAACAGACACGAGTGATATTGGAGCAGGGTCTCCCCTTGGCGGTACGAATAATGGCAGCAGCCGAACATCAATACCCGTTATGCTACGTGGTCGTTACCGCTTCTAATTAATGCTAGGGCCATCTTATATCGGTTCTTCGGAGTCGATAAAGTTTGGGGCAAACCCTAATGGACTGTTCACTCAGTCTGTTAGGGTTTTTTATTGAAGGTAGTAAAAAACCCGCCTTGCGACGGGTTGATTTATTTAGTGTTTATATCAAGCTTCAGCCCGCGCGACGTAACATCGCCTTTTCCGCTTTTGCTGCCATTCGACGGGCTCGGACACGCTCAAAACTATCAAGCGAGTCAAGCGCGACACGCAAATCTTCTGATAGATTGGAGGCTTGGTCTGTAATATCATTTAATGATCGGCGAATGTTTTCTTTTCGTGCGATGACAGAGTTGGCGTAAGACCCGTAAGCGACATAGCCTTCTTTTTGAGCGTTCGCATCGACACTGTCTTCAGGTACACTATCATTTAGTTTACGAATTTGACGTTCGAGGTCTTCTCGCGTCGCTTCTAATACGGCGATACGTTTTTGCAGATCTGCAATTGCAAAACGCGTCTTCTGGATGGACTTGTCCATTGAATGTGCCATTATGTTACTCCCAATCTCTTCACCTTGATCGATACTCGATCCGCACGACCCATCATGAATAATGGGCTGAAATCATGCCGCAAACCTGTTCGCCGGTGTGTCGTCACAATTGCTGTTAAGGAGATGTATAGAGCCTTAAGCTTTCGATACTGTGAAAAGACACGGTTAAAAATCGTTAGCTTTTAAAAAAAGATTTTCGCGTTTAAGAGGCCGATTTACCATTAAATGCCCATTTTTCTGACATTTTCGTTAAATTGGTTAACGCTGTTAACATTTGGTTTACGGGATTCCCTTACCGCTTAAGTTCCATTAACCATGTCCCAACGGCTAAGGGACAGTGATTCGCCTGGGAGGGAAATATGCGCGTTCTTCTGATTGAAGATGATAGTGCGACAGCACAGGGCATCGAACTGATGCTAAAGACCGAAGGGTTCAACGTCTACACCACAGACTTGGGTGAAGAAGGCGTAGACCTCGGCAAACTCTATGACTACGATATTATACTTTTGGACTTGAACCTGCCCGATATGCCAGGCTTTGAAGTTTTAAAGACACTCCGTATGGCAAAGGTCAACACACCGATCTTTATCCTCTCGGGTACATCCGACATTGATACGAAAGTCCGCGGCTTGGGAACAGGCGCAGACGATTATATGACAAAGCCGTTCCACAAGGATGAGCTTGTCGCCCGTATTCACGCCGTTGTGCGTCGCTCGAAAGGCCACAGCCAGTCTATCATTACGACGGGCGACATCAAAGTGAACCTCGATGCGAAAACAGTTGAAGTTGGTGATCACCGCGTTCACTTGACAGGCAAAGAATATCAAATGCTCGAGCTTCTTTCGCTTCGTAAAGGGACAACCCTTACCAAGGAAATGTTCCTCAACCATCTTTATGGCGGTATGGACGAGCCTGAATTGAAAATTATTGACGTCTTTATCTGTAAGCTACGCAAAAAACTGGCGTCTGCGACACAAGGCGATCATTATATCGAAACTGTTTGGGGTCGTGGCTATGTTCTACGTGACCCGGCCAAAGATAAGATGAGTGCTTAATAAAGACTCAGTTATACAGTATGTGTAACTTGTAGGAGAGGACCTCCCACTCTCAAATTCAAAACCCCGCCTAGCCAGCGGGGTTTTTCTTTTTCATTCGAGCGACGCATCACAAAGTGATGTTAGTAAGAATGCCCGTGATGGATTATACTTTTCCACCCACACATTCCGACGCATAAATATCTTGCTTTACTATCGAGAGGCCCCACATAGACGCCATGACGGATAATACGATCAATTCTGGCCTGCATGCTGATTTGGATACACTCGCCGACAATGAAGTGACGGTATTCCAACTGCATGAACAGCCTGTTCGCGGGCGTGCCGTACATTTGGGTGATGCGTTGAACCAAGCGCTTACGGGGCCAAAGGGCGAAGCCCGCTATCCTGACCCTATTGCACGCTTATTGGGTGAGGCCATGTTGATCGGCGCGCTGGTCACCCAAGCCTTGAAGTTTAAAGGTCGCCTCGTTGTGCAATGTCACGGCACAAATAATGGGGCTATAAGCCTTTTGATGGCTGATTGCACAACAGACGGCGCTATTCGCGGTTATGCACGTTGGGACGAGGCTATGCTGCGTAATATAATGCTTGATAGTCGCAATCCTGGCGCTGATATTTTATTGGGCGGTGGTACATTTTCTATGACCATCGATCAAGGCCCCGATATGGATCAATATCAAGGCTTATCCGCCATTCAGGGAGAAAATCTGTCTGATTGTGCCCAACATTATTTTGAACAGTCGGAGCAAATCCCAACGCAAATACATTTGGCCGTTGGACAGGTGCAAACGGATTCAGACAATCTGACATGGCGCGGTGGTGGCATGATGATTCAGAAAATTGCTAACGATGCAACACGCGGCGATACACAAAATGCGTGGGATACCGCGCGTTCTTTGTTCGGTACTTTGACGGATGCGGAATTGATTGACCCTCAATTGTCTCAGAATAAATTGCTCTATCGCCTTTTCCATGAAGAAGGTGTCGGTATCGTAGAGACACACAAAATTACGGGTGAATGTCGATGTTCTCGTGAGCGTTTGGAGAATACGATCAAAGGTTTTGACCGTGCCGCCTTAGAAGAGATGGCCGAAGACGGGAAGACAATCAAAGCCAATTGCGAGTTTTGTGCAACAGATTACGTTTTTGATCTCACCGATCTTTAGGCGCGCCAAAAAGCAGGGCTAAGAACAACCAAGGCCGTCACGATTTCTAAGCGCCCCACAATCATCGCCGTCATAAGAACCCATTTGGCGGTGTTCGGCAGGCTTTCATAGGTTCCAGAAGGGCCGATAATCTCGCCTAAGCCTGGCCCGACATTGGCCACAGCACTGCCGGCGCCAGACCACGCCGTGACAGGATCGAGCCCCAAGAGTGAGAGGGCGATGGCAGTCACCGAAAATGTCAGGAAGAATAAAAAGAAATAGCTCAAAACCGAATAGACAACGGCTTCGGGTAGAGGCGCTCCGCCGTATCGCAAAGGCGCGACAGCATGATTGCGCGGCATTTTAAACAGGTAACCGCGAAGGGCTTCAAACGCGACTTGATAGCGGAAAATTTTAATTGAACAGGCTGTAGAGCCCGCACACCCACCAATAAACATAAAGGCAAAAAATGCGGCGACCGCAAAAGGTCCCCACGCATTATAATCGGCCGTGGCATAGCCCGTACCTGTCACGATAGAAATGGTGTTAAAAGCAGACAGCCGCAAAGCCCGCCAAAATGTTTCCCCCGGACCGTCGCCATAAGTTGTCCCAGCCCACAAGGCGAAAGTCACCATTGCGATAAGGGCGCTCATAATAATGAGAAATGCTCTAACTTGAGAGTCCTTAAAGGGGGCTTTGATATTCCCGCGGCTCATCAAGAGGTAAACGCCAAAGGGCATGGCCCCTGCCATCATAAAGGCCATACAAACAAGATCAGCCCCATTATCCATAAAGCCGCCCATAGAGGCATCAGATGTTGAATAGCCGCCTGTAGCAAGTGTTGTCATGGCGTGAGCGACAGCATCAAACCCACTCATGCCCACAGCCATATAAAGTGCGGCGCAAGCCACAGTCAGGAGTAAATAAATAATAGAGATAGCGGCCGCGATAGAGGCTGCTTTTGGGAGGATTTTCTCTCCCATATCAGAACTCTCAAGACGGAATAATTGCATGCCGCCGACTTTCAGCATAGGAAGGACGGCCATGGCTGTGACGATAATCCCGATGCCGCCAATCCACTGTAACATGGCGCGCCATAATAAAATGCCTTTTGGCATATCATCTAAGCCTGTTAAAATTGTCGAGCCCGTCGTGGTGATGCCAGAGGTCGCTTCAAAAAAAGCATCTGTCAGGGACAGTCCGACAGGTTCCATCAAAAAGGGCAGTGAGGCAAAGCCAGCCAGAGCAAACCAAGATGACACCGTCAGGAGGAAAGCCCCTCTCGCCCGTAGGTCGGGTTCAGGCATGTAATTCGCCATGGCCAAGGCAGAGCCCAATAATGTGGTCAACATGCCAGATATGCCGAAAGCGCGCCAAGAGCGGCCTTCATAAACCATATCAACGATCATTGGGACAAACATCAAAAGGCCCAGAGCCGCGACCATGAGACCAACAACAAAAAAAACTGGGCGCAAATCGAGCATGGAATAAGCCTATCCAAACCCACCAAACTTGCAATAATCTTTCAAAATTATTTGATAGGGTTGAAACGGACCATCACTTTTGACGGAATAGCTTGAATGAGGCCTCCGCCTTAATTAAACGAGCCCTAGACGTTGACGTTTATCGGCGGTTTCAAACAGGTGGGTCATGCAAAATTTTCGACTAAAAGCTTATATGGCAACAGCCTTAGTGACTGTCTTAGCTTTGGTAGCCTGTGCAGAGAAGCTAGCCTCTAGCGAGACGGCGACACAAACTGAAACGCCGACACAGGAAACGTCGCGGTCTTCGGATAGTTTGCAAGAAGCCGCCTATCGCGCGCAAACGCAATCGCGGCGTTCCAGCTATTTGAAATCTGATCCGGGCCCAGGGTTTTTAACCCCTGAAATTATCAATGGCTCAACGAATATTGCAGGGACAACTTTATCACGGGCTCAAATCGCGCCGAGTGGTGAGTTCGTCACAGTGCTTCAGGGTCGTGAAGAGAATGCCAATCAGAAAGACCTCTGGGCTTATGACCTCACAACCGGTGAAGGACGTCTATTGGTGAGCTCAACGGATTTGCTCGAGGGGCCAGAAGTCCTCTCAGAAGAGGAAAAAAACAGACGCGAACGCGCCCGTGAATATGGCTCGGGGATTATCACCTATTCTTGGGTCGGCGATAATTTACTACTCTTCCCCTTAGGCGGAGATGTTTATTTATATGACTTAGAGTCACAAGAAAGCCAGCAGGTCACAGCGACCAAAGGTTTCGAGACGGATCCAAAGGTCAGCAGTGATGGCTCAAAGATTGCTTATGTCCGTGACAATGAGCTTTACATCAAAGATTTAAAAACGGGGCTAGAACGCCAATTATCTGACGGCGCAACCGACACAATCAGAAACGCGACGGCGAGTTTCGTAGTTCAGGAAGAGCTTGATCGCAATACGGGTTATTGGTTGTCGCCCAAGGTTGATCGTGTGGCCTATACACAGATTGATGAGTCGCCCATCGCGATTGAAAACCGCCTCGATTTTGGTGTTGATGGCGTAAAAAACATCGCGCAGCGTTATCCTTTTACAGGCACACCTAATGCGACAATTAAATTGGGCGTGGTCAATACGACAGGTGGGGCAACGCGTTGGCTCGACCTTGGTGAAGACGATGACATTTATCTGACGCGCGTCGTCTGGGACGCCGATGGACAGTCATTGGTGGCTGGCATCTTATCAAGAGACCACAAAACACACAGCTTCAAACGATTTGATGCACGCACAGGCGAAGGTGAAGTTATCTATACAGAAACATCACCGACATGGCTGAACATCGGCACGACTTTACGCGCCCAAAGCGATGGTAGCCTCATTTGGTCTGCGGAACGCAATGATAAACGTCAGATTTTCAACATCGCTTCTGATGGAGAGATTTCTGCGCTCACGCCTGAGAATATGAATGTGCAAAACCTTTTGTGCCAGAATATAGAAACAGGTGATCTTTTCGTCTCGGGTTGGCAGGAGACACCTCTAGAGCGCCATATTTTCAAAGTCTCTCCTGATACTACAGCCGATGGAGCAACAGATGAAGGCGAAGGGGAGGCCGTAGAACCTGCACCCGTTGTAACACAAATCACCACAAATGCGGGGCAACATTCTGCGCGCTTTAACAAAGACTGCTCGCGCTATATCGGCACTTATACGGATCCGAATAGGCCGTCTCAAACACGCGCATATGAGGCGGATGGAACGCCTTTGGCTTGGTTGAATGAAAACCCGCTTGATGCCACCCATCCTTATGCGCCTTACTTGGCTAATCACATCACGCCAGAATTTGGCCAGATCAAAGCCGAAGACGGCATGCCGATGAATTATATGATGTATAAGCCTAAAGACCTACAGCCTGGTCAAAAACGAGCCAGCATCACAATCGTCTATGGCGGGCCAGGGGTGCAGCGTGTGACCCGTTCTTGGAGTAGAGGGACGCCATTGGCGCAAATGTTGGCACAACATGGTTTCGTTGTTTTCCAACTTGATAATCGCGGCGCAACAAATCACGGCAAAGCGTTTGAAGATGGTCTTTACCGCGCCATGGGCCAAATTGAAGTGACGGATCAAAAAGTCGGCGCTGAGTTTTTGCGCGCGCAAAACTTTATAGATCCTGATCGCATGGGCGTCTATGGCTGGTCCTACGGCGGCTATATGACATTGCATATGCTCGGCCAGACAGATGATTATGCCAGTGGCGTTTCGGGGGCCCCTGTCACAGATTGGACGCTTTATGATACGGCCTATACGGAGCGCTATCTGGGCGACCCTAATCCCGGCACAGAAAACTATACAGAGGGGGCTTATGAAAACGGCTCTGTCTTTGCCCATATCGAGGGTTTAACGGAACCTGTCCTCCTTATTCACGGTATGGCCGATGATAATGTGATATTCCGAAACGCCATCATGTTGATGGACGCGATGCAGAAAAACGGACGTCACAATATGCGTATGATGACCTATCCCGGCGAGAAACATGGCTTCCGTGACCCAGCGAATAGAACGCATCGTGACCGACAGATATTAGATTTCTTTTTAGAAACGCTTTCGACGTCAACAGATAACTAAACTATAAAAAAAGCTCCGCTAATACGGGGCTTTTATTTATTCTACGACGGGGTTGTCTTCTATATCTTGTAGTCGAATAGCTTCTTTAATGCGGCCCCTTAAAAGAGCGGTCTCGACACTTTCAGGGTCTAAGGTGAGTGATGTTTCGATATCGATCAGCGCCTCATTTAGTTTATCTTGATTCATTCGGGCATCTGCGCGGTATCTAAGAGCGGCGGCGTTTTCCTTGTCAAAGACGAGGGCTGACGTCAAATCTGTCTCGGCATAATCATAGCGTCCCGTCATGGCATAGGCCCGCGCGCGAGCGATACGCAAATCAATATGATCCTTCTTAATTTTCAAACCTGCCGTGGCGGATAAATAAGCTTTTTCAGAATTTTCTGCGGCGAGCCAAAAATTGGCCGCTTCGGATAGAAAATCGGCGCGCATTCGTGGCGACCCACCCTCCGACGCTATTGCCACAAGAACTAAACCATGCGCGCCTTCGACTTCATGA
>CAYGSV010000051.1:0-13249 GCA_964352635.1 uncultured Algimonas sp. | reverse complement strand
GCTGTGGCCCATCACCTGATGCAGTTCTTTGAGGAACTTTGCATGGCCGGGGCGACCCAAAAACGGAATGCCTGTTGCAAAAAGTGAGTCTTGGAAAATATCGCGTTGAGACGGACGAAGGCGTCTATCAGACCCACCAAGCCGTCCATCATTTATAAACGCGCCCTTGCCTTTTTCGGCAAAGAACATTTCATCAGTAATTGGGTTGTAAACGAGGCCAGCCACAATTTCTTTTGGTTTGTCATCAATCTCGCGCTCGAGCGCAATCGAAATAGCAAAATGCGGAATGCCGTGAAGGTAGTTCGTGGTCCCATCGAGCGGGTCAACAATAAAGCGATGCGTTTTATCCGAACCCTCAATCGCGCCGCCTTCTTCGAGCAAGAAACTATACCCTGGACGGTCGCGTTGGAGGTTTTCAACAATGACTTCTTCGGCCTTTTTATCGGCACGCGAGACAAAATCAGCAGGGCCTTTACGAGACACTTGTAAATGTTCGACTTCGTTAAAATCACGGAGCAAATTACGCGACGCTTTACGCGCCGCATTTTGCATAACAGTCATGATAGCAGATAAATTCGCCATAATTAGTCAGCCCGTTTGACGTAAGTGCCGTCTTCTGTGTTGATAACGAGACGCTCGCCGACACCCACGAAAGGCGGGACATTGGTCCGCACACCATTCGATAAAATAGCAGGCTTGAATGAGTTCGCCGCTGTTTGTCCTTTGACGACAGGCTCTGTTTCAGACACCTCTAAAATGACTTGATCAGGGAGCGCGATGCTAATGGGACGTTCTTCGTAAAATTCGACTTCTACGGCCATGCCGTCCGTGAGGTATGCCGCTGACTCACCCACAAATTCAGATTGCAGGTTAATCTGCTCATAGTTTTCGGAATTCATAAAGACGAGCATGTCACCTTCGGCGTAAAGATAAGTATGCGTTTTTTGATCGAGACGGATACGTTCCACCGTTTCAGCCGCACGAAAACGCTCATTGAGTTTGCGACCATCAAGGATGTTTTTTAGCTCAACCTGATTAAACGCGCCGCCTTTGCCAGGCTTCACCGCATTACATTTGACCGCGACCCAAAGTGTGTCTTGGTGTTTGATGATATTTCCTTGGCGGATTTCATTGCCGTTCATTTTCATGAGACGCACTCTCTTTTGGTTTCGCTAGACGATGTGAAGACGCCTCTAACAGGCAAAAGAAAAAGGAGCAAGCAAGGCTTACTCCCTTAACTCAGATTATAACGACTCCCTTTATTCGGCAGACGCTAAAGTCGTTGAAAGCATTTTCACATTATCACCGACATTGCGCTCTTGTAGAAGGCGACGCGGATCAATAGCGATATGTGTTGGCTTCGTCTCCATTTCAAAAACCAACTCGCTCTCTGCCTGAGTCACACGTACGCGCTCAAGGTTATTCCACGCGCTCCAGAGACGTTTCGGTTCATCTGAATAAAATCCGATCTCAACCCATTCATTCAGGGTTTCACCATCAATATCGGCAAAACTCTCCGCCGTCGCCATCTCTTCTGTTTGGATTTTCTTATCCATCTCAAAAGGCAGGCCAACACGATAGCGGCCATTTGATAAAGCCGTCACCTTTGGGTCGCTCTCACCAAACTTCATATCCCACCAAACCATGCGATCCCATTGATCTGTTATCAGCTTATCAAAATCCGGGCCCGCGACTTCACGAAGCGCATCTGTCACATTCTTGGTTGTTGGATATGGCGGGCCATTAGAGCCAAACTCCGCTAAAAGGTTACGCATCGCCAAACGCATTTTATCGGGGCCAATATAGTGTTTAAGTCCCCACATGACCCAATCAGCTTTGTTATAAACAAGGTATTGCTGTTCGCCCGCCACTGCCAATGGCACTTCTTTTTCGCGATCAATAAAGGCCAAAGCCTGCATCTGAGCAATCGTCGCATTTTCTAAGGCATATAAGGCCTTATCAAATCCGTATTTAGCCTCATATGCATCTAGTGTTGCATAAGAGGTTAAGCCCTCTGATAAGACGTTGAACCCCCTTGAAAGACCAGGCACAATTTGATGTGCAAACCATTGATGCCCTAATTCATGCAAAGTCGTTTGGGCTGCATTATCAAGTGATTTTATATCCTCGGCCTCACCGCTATCCATTATAAAGCCCTGCTCGGCATAAGGGATTGTCCCTGCAAAAGCTTGTGCAAATCCAATGAACGGCACTTCCATGATGCGAAAATAATTATATTGATATGGCCCAAAATGCTCTGTGTAATGCGACAGACCAAACTTCACACTTTCAATCATATCATCCACTGAATATGTATGGTTCGGCGCATGATAAACGCTAATCGGAATAACTTTCCCATCTGGTGACGTCCAGCTATCTTCGGTCACCGCGTAATCGCCTGATAACATCGAGTAGAAATTACTAATCGGCTTGTCAGAACGGTAAGTACGACAACGTCGGTCACCAGAGACTGTTTCTTCTATCAAGTCGCCTGGGGCAATTGGAATTTGAGAAATATCAGTGCACACGCTGCCTTCGAAATCAATGTAATCAGCAGGCCCTGTCAAAGTTCCAAAAATATTGATTTTACCTGCTTCAGGCGATGTAGGTTCTGGGAACTGATCCATTTCAGGCAGGCCATATTTACGACGCTTTTTGGAGTTTCTGATCCGAAGGTCCGGGGCTCCCATTGTAGGTATTGCCCGCGCACTCGCGCCAAAGCCGCCATAATTATTTAAAAAGGTTCCATTTTTCGAGATAGCACTACTGTCTGCTAAACGCGGGGCGTGGAAAAATGTTTCATATTCCAATTCTGTTTTTGCACCAGGGGCTAAGGGCGGTACAAATTTGAAAACACGAACACCGTACTCATTTATCGTTTCTATCAAGTCGCCTTCTTCGTTCTTACCTTCTATTAATTCGACAGCGCCTTTCAATTCAAATTTAAGAACGTCCTCTGGGTGATTACTAGCTGGATTGACATAAATTTCTGAGATTGGCACGCCCGAAGCATTTTCAAACTCCATGCGTCCCTTCACGATCGCTTCTTGGCGCGATGGATAAATATCGGCTTCCATACTGACCCGTCTCACATGTGGGTGCGGCGCATTCCGTTCAGTCGCAAAGAGTTTTTCACCCTCGACCTGTCTTAATTCGCTTGTTTTTTGATTAGAATAATCAACTTTATCATAGGCTTTATAAATGTAAGTCCCCGCGCCAATAAATGAGGCAAGAGCGAGTCCCGCCACGACCCCTGATGGAACAGATAAATTACTTTTCATATCTTTAAAGCGTTGTAGCAATGACACTTGCAAACCGCGACGCCAGAGCCAAACACCTAGAACGGCAAACAAGACACACAACGAACCCCAGTAAAAGTTGAACCAGCGGAAGCGTATCCAATTATTATAGGGTGAAATTTCTGAGATGCTGCCCGGGCTCGATGCGCCAAAGCCCATCAAGGGGTGATAAAATGGCAAGTTTGAAATAAAGAAAGCGACAAACGCCATTGCGCCTGCCGCAGCGAGCATGCCCACAATGCGGTTCGGGACAAATGTCTGAACAAACAATCCAAGGAATGCAAAAGCGAGATAATTTGGCAAAGCATTGAAAAGTGTAAAACGCAAATAAAGACCGATATTAACAGGCGGACCGCCCGCCAAAATTTGAACGGCCATTCCAACCATCATTACCAGTAATGAGAGCGTTGCCAAAACGAAACATAGCGCAATCCATTTCGCCACTAAAAGCGACCAACTGCTGACATTCGTTGAATCCAGCAATTCTGTAAATTTCGCACCCCGGTCTCGGAAAACAAGTTCTGCTGAGAAAAAAGCAATGATTAACATAACAGGTATAAAGAAACTGCCGAAGCCAATACTCACCATAAAGAGACTTGTTGGCACAAGTTTCTGGGGCGAAAAGAAAACCGTTATGATGATCAAGAATGCAAATAAAGCTACGGCTAAGCTCGCTAGAATAATAAACGGTACAGATCTGACGGTCGTCAAATATTCAAATTTAGTACGCGTCCAGAGCGCCGCAAGGTCGGCTATAAAACCGCTTTTGGGCGTAACGCCTTTATAAGATGCAATTTCATTTTTGGAAAATTTATCCTGACGCAGTTTCGTTTTTCCCGTTATTAACCCGCGCTTGAAGCGGTTAAAGACGAGCACTAAAACACCAACAGAAATCACCCCCCAAACAAGGCGATTTAACCCCAAATACCCCATCAAAGGCGTCAAACGCGTATTACGGTCCTCTGGGGACCAAAACTCGGTATCAAGTGTATAGGCTATTGCCCCAAATGGATCGACGATAGCCTGAAACCATTTCGGCACATCCATTTCAATTACGGCACCCGACATCAAGGCATAGAAAAACAGGCCAATCGCACTGACTAATACCAACATCCGGTTTTGTGTCAGACCTGCTATAAGCGTAAAGAAAGCCGTCACAAATAAAGCATTCACAAAGGTGAAAAGGATTAAAGGCTGCAAATAGTAAACGGGGTTTATGGGGCCTAGTGTCAACTCATCTATTGTAGGGCTAAATTGGCCCAAAAACTGAGCCAAGAGGAAGACAAAGAAACTCAACATAATGACGAGAAAAACACCCAACATCCGGGTTGCTGTCATATCAAATGTGGACACAGGTGTAGAGTGGATAATCTCCGTCATTTTAGAGGTTTTGTCTCTCAGGACACCTGCAACAACAAAAATACCACCAAAGAAAATAACAGGCAGATAGGCATTGGCAATACCGCCCGCAATCATTTGCGCACCATTCGCTTTAATCTTTGTCCCACTTAATCCGGAGCCGAACATATCGGGCGCCAATACGACAAAAACGCCGAATATGAGCATAACAGCAATAACAACCCAAAAACCGATTTGTCGGGCTTGGAAGCCCATCTCAAATTTCAGAAGACGTTTAAACATTGTATCGCCCCCTTAAACCAAACCATAGAGATGAGCGAAATAAGCATCCTCTAGCGTTTCGTCAGATTTCTCGAACCCTGCCTCTGGTGCTTCGTCCGATAAGACAGAGGCAATAACACCGCCCATTAAATAACGCGAAGATAAGAAACGCGTGCGGTCTTTAATCGCGTCCAACTCATCCTTATCGATTTTCTTGCGCCAAATCTTTCCGCGGATACGGTCAATCAACGCTTCGGGCGCGCCACGCGCAACAATTTTTCCTTGTCCCATAATCGCCATGTCAGGGCACAAGTCGCGTACATCCTCGACAATATGCGTGGACAGTAAAATAATTTTATCTTCCCCTGCTTCTGATAAAAGATCAAGAAAACGCTGGCGCTCAAAAGGATCAAGACCAGCCGTGGGTTCATCAACGATAAGAACTTTTGGGTCACCCAATAAAGCCTGAGCCACGCCAAAACGTTGACGCATGCCACCAGAATAGGTCGCAACTGATGCCGTACGATGAGTGATTAAATTCACACTCTCCAACAGCGACATAATTTGGGCTTCACGTTCAGCTTTATTTGTGACGCCTTTTAAAACGGCAATGTGGTCCAAAAGCGCAAGGGCGCTCATGCGCGGGTAAACACCAAAGTCTTGCGGCAAGTACCCTAAAACAGACCGCATAACGGTTGGGTCTTCAATAATGTTCACACCATTATACGTGATATTCCCATTATCAGGCTTTTGGAGCGTTGCGAGCGTCCGCATTAATGTCGACTTACCAGCACCGTTAGGCCCTAGAAGACCAAATAATCCAGGCTCTAAATCCAAACTTACGTCATTAAGGGCATGAACATCGCCAAATCGTTTGTTAATAGCTTTAATAGACAGCATGATCGAACCCTTGAACCTTTAAATTTATTGAGAATTAAGGGATATATTATCGAAAAACAACAATTATTTTCGTTTAACGATAAATATCTCGTCGTTTTGCGAGATTTTAACCCCGCTAAGAAGAAAGCTGAAAGGTCACAAAAACTTAAATCGCTTTTATGTTCAGACCGTTCTATAGACTCATTATGGAAGCTGCTGACGCCTTACCCAAACTCAATTATAGCTTTGCACGCACGCAAGGTGTTTTGGTCGTGGCGGATGAAAACGGCGTTCCAACACTCTTGCATCGCCCACAAACAGGGTTAGACGCGTTACTCGAAGCACGTCGCGCCGTGGGGCATGGCTTAACCAAAAAAGAAGTTAGTCCCTCAGTCTTTGAAGCGGCGCTCTCCAAAGCCTATGCCCAAAATGATCTGTCCAGCGCGTCCGAAGACGCGATTGAAGGCGAAGACCTCTCCGCCCTCGCAGACGGCCTGCCCAAAACATCTGATCTCTTGGATAATTCCGATGATGCCCCTGTCATCCGTCTGATTAATGGCATCTTGCAAGAAGCTATTCGCGCGCGCGCGTCCGATATTCATATCGAACCTTATGAACAACGTCTCTCTGTGCGTTTTCGGATTGATGGGACATTGCAAGAGCGCTTGAGCCTGCCCTCACGCCTCGCCCCCGTTTTAGTCAGCCGTGTGAAGGTTATGGCACAACTCGATATCGCGCAAAAACGCATACCGCAGGATGGGCGCTTTTCACTTAACTTGGGCCAACGCGCGATTGATGTGAGAGTCTCGACGCTCCCTTCCCGTCACGGCGAACGACTCGTCATGCGGATTTTGGAAAAAGATAGTTCGCGCTTAGCCCTCACAGAGCTTGGCATGGACGCACCTATGTTGGCCGCCTTTGGGACAGCCCTTGCACGGCCCAATGGCATCATCCTTGTTACGGGCCCAACGGGTTCTGGTAAAACAACGACGCTTTACGGCGCGCTATCAGAATTAAATGATGGCTCTCGCAACATCCTAACCGTGGAAGATCCTGTCGAATATGCGCTTGATGGCATTGGACAGACGCAAGTGAACTCCCAAGTCGGCATGAGCTTCGCTGCAGGCTTGCGCGCGATTTTACGCCAAGACCCTGATGTCGTGATGGTCGGCGAAATTCGTGATCCTGAAACCGCTGAGATTGCGGTGCAGGCCTCACTCACAGGGCATCTCGTTTTGTCCACAGTCCATACAAATTCTGCCGTCGCCGCCGTTGCGCGCCTACGCGATATGGGCGTCGAGCCTTTCCTCTTGGCGAGCACCGTCACCGCCCTCGTGGCACAACGATTGGTGCGAGAATTATGCCCCTCATGTAAAACGCCTTATAAAGCCAGCGCGACAGAACTCGCGGAGTTGGGCCTGCCGAATAAGGCGACAACATTCCATCGCGCGACAGGCTGTCCAGAATGCCAAGATATTGGTTATCGCGGGCGCTTGGGCCTGTATGAAATGGTGACGATGGATGACACATTACGCGCTATGATTCATGACGGTGCACCAGAGGCCGACATGACGGCTCATGCGTTTCGAAACCGCCAGACGCTTTTACAGAGCGGTGCACAAGCTGTCGTTGCAGGCCTCACAACGCCCGAAGAAGTCTTGCGCGTTTGCAAAGCTAAGACGGCGGAAGCGATTTAATTGTGGAAGCCTTTGATTACGCCGCCATAGACTCCAAAGGAACGCGACAGCGCGGAACGGTTATGGCAACATCTTCGCGTGAAGCTCGCGATATGCTGCGCTCGCGCTCTCTCACGCCGATTGATCTGAACCGCAGTCGCAAAAAGACGGTCAAGACGGCAGACGTTTCAAGCCAAGCTTTTTCTGGACGGGTGAAATTAAAAGACCTGACCCGTGCCACGCGTCAACTCGCCATTCTCATTAGCGCCTCCACGCCTGTCGAAGACGCGTTACGGGTTATTGCGTTGCAGTTTGAAAAGTCGCCTATGCGCGGTGTTCTGCTCTCTATTCGGTCTCAAGTGATGGAGGGGTTGAAGCTCTCTGATGCACTTCGAAGTCAGCCACAAGCCTTTGATGATCTTTACGTTGCTATGGTAGCTTCAGGGGAAACGTCAGGAAAGCTTGCCCCCGTTTTAGAACGCCTCGCAGATGACCTCGAAGCGGCCCAAGCTATTCGTCGCAAGATACTCGGAGCCACAATTTATCCTATCGTATTAAGTGTCGTGGCGCTTTTCGTCGTTGGCATTTTAATGATCTTTGTCGTGCCAAAAGTCGTCACGCAATTTGATAGTTTTGGTGAAAAGCTTCCGCCTTTAACACAATTCACAATCGCTTTTTCCGAAGCCTCTCAAAAATATGGTCTATGGGTTTTAGGCGGATTTATTTTGCTCCAAATCGGCTTGAAGTTTCTTTTAAAACAAGAGGGCCCAAGATTTGTGTGGGACGGCATAAAATTAAAACTCCCCCTCTTTGGCAATATCATCCGTGACCTTAATGCCGCACGTTTTGCCCGTACTATGTCAGGCCTCATTAGTGCAAGCACGCCCGCTCTGGCCGCCCTCGAAACGTCGCGCCACACGCTCAGTAATGTTGTTATGCGAGACGCTGTTGTGACAGCCGCAACCCGCGTCCGCGAAGGCGCGCCTATGAGTAAGGCCCTCGCAAAAACGGGGGTCTTTCCCCCTCTTGTCACACAAATGGTGGCCGGCGGTGAAGCGAGCGGCGACACAGGTGAAATGTTCGGGCGCTCCGCCGATTATTTGGAAAGTGAGTTTGAAGCCAAGACATCGGTGTTCTTGAGCCTGCTTGAGCCTGTTATCATCATACTGTTAGCGGGCGTTGTTTTGGTTATTATTGCTGCTATTTTCCTGCCCATCTTACAATTAAATACAGTCGCTTTTTAGAGAGGACGCCATGTCAGACGAGACACAGATAATTGAAGAACAAAAAACAGATAAAGAAGCCGGGTTTACCTTAGTCGAGGTTATGGTGACGCTCGTTATCATTGGACTTTTGACAACATTTGTTGTCATTAATGTTCTGCCTGTACAAGATAGAGCCTTAGCGCAAAAAGCGAAAGGCGACATTAAGCAAATTGAACTCGCCCTAGAGCAATATCGTCTTGATATGTTCACCTACCCCGAACAATCCGCGGGATTAGAAGCCCTTCGCACTTTACCTGCGGGTGCAGATGAAGCTCGTTATCGTCCAGGTGGTTATATTAAAGTGTTAGAAAAAGACCCGTGGGGGAATGAGTATAATTATCGGTTCCCAGGTGAATTCGGTGTTGTTGATATATTCTCTTACGGCTCTGATGGTGAACCTGGCGGCGAAGGTACAGCAGCAGACATCAAGAATTGGGAAGAGTAATCTGTCTTCAAAACACAAGAATGACGCTGGATTTACGCTCGTCGAGATTTTGAGCGTCTTGGTCATTATTGGCCTGCTCTCAAGTCTTGTCGTGTTCAATATGCCACCCACTGAATCAGAGTCTGAAAAACAGGCCGAGAGATTAGTGCGTGAATTAAACGCGCTGTCCCAACAAAGCCTAATTAGTGGAGAGATACGCGCCTTTGGCCTATCAAAGACAGACTACGAATTATATCGTTATGACGGATCGGATTTCAGGTCTTTAGCGACCGTCTCTTGGGTTGATGATTTTAAACCTACCCTGACGCGCAATGCTACGAAACTTAAAACACCCGAAGAAACTACACCCTTAATAATCTTCGAGCCGACCTCTATAAACACGCCGTTCAAGCTCGAACTGTCTGGCACGCCGCATAGTTATGAATTGACGTCCGAAGGCAATGGCAAAGTCATTTTGGTAAAAACCCAATGAGTGCGCGTAAGAAAAAAGAGACTGGTTTCACCCTTGTAGAAGTCTTAGTCAGCCTCGTTATTTTTTCCGTCGCTATTCTTGGTTTAACGCAAGCGGGGACTCAATCTGTTTCAACCCTTGGTCAATTGGAACAACGGACTTATGCGTCCATCGTTGCGGATAACCAACTCGCGCTTGCGCGGTTACAAAAAGACAACCCCTTCACGCGCGCCCAATCGGGGGAGTCAGAAGCAGGCGGCCGTGTATTTGAATATTCCGTTGTCAGAGTCGAAACCCCTGTGCCGGATTTCTTCGAATTAGTTGTGCGCGTGTCGCCTCAGGGCTCAGAACAAATCCTGATTGAACGACGTGCCTTTGCCACGGGAACAGAACAATGAACCCGCGCCAACAAAAAGAGGCGGGCTTTACGCTCATCGAAATGCTCGTCAGCTTGTTTATCTTTTCGCTGATTTCGGCGGGCACAATGGCAGCAATGGGGAGTAGCCTCAATATGCGCGACCGCGTAAATGCTGGCATGGAAGAGCTCTCACAAATTCAGGCCGCCCGCGCAATTATGCGGTCTGATTTTGAACGGCTGTCCTTGCGTAAACGCCGCGATATTTTAGGCAGTTTCGAGCCTTATGTTATTACAACCGACTCAGACGCCCTCATCAGCTTCACACGATTAGGACGCGAAAATCCCGGTGGATTAGAACCGCGCGGAGACGCCGAACGCGTGGAATATCATTTCCGAGATAACGCCCTTATTCGTGAAAGCTGGCCAACGGCAAACCCCAATGTGTCATCCATGCCGCGTGAAACGGTTTTATTAGATGGGCTTTCCAATGTCCGCGTTGAGTTTCTCGCAGCAGACCTCATTCCCATCACACGCATAGCCATTGCGCCCGAAAGTCGAGAATCATTGTCAGGCGTCATTCGCTTTATCATTGAAGATGAGAAACAAGGCGAAACCCAACATATTTTCGAGTTACGCGGATGACCCGCGTGCCTAAAAATGAACGCGGTGCGGTGCTACTAACGACGCTTTTAGTGATGGCAATAATGGCCGCCCTAGCTGTCGCGCTTATGGATGATATTCGCCTAGCGATTAAACGCGCCTCCAATGTGTCAGATTACGCTCAAGCCGATTGGTATGTGCGTGGCGCCGAGGATTATGTCGGAGATGTTGTCGCACAAAACCTTGCTAACATTGAGAACGATAGTGCGATGAACCAAATCATCGCCACTATAAATCCGATTATTTTACCAATTGAAGGCGGGGTCATGCAACTCACCGTCAGAGATGGATCCCATTGTTTTAATCTCGCAGGCCTTACGCGTAGTGATAATGGCGCTATTTCAAATGATAATGCACAGATTTTTGCTCACACATTAGAAGCCCTCGGCCTTCCGCCACGCGACGTTGATATTATTGAAGCCAAGCTATTTGATTGGATAGATGCCGACAACCAAACCCGCCCGGGCGGAGGTGAAGACGGTGCCTATCTACGACGCACGCCGCAAATCCTACCGCCGAATACCAACCTCGCCTCGGTCATGGAAATCCGCGCCTTAGAAGGCATGACGCCAGAGCTTTATGAGGCCATACGCCCTTGGGTGTGCATGGGGGAAGCCTATGGCGACGCTCAATTCAACATCAACCTCGCCGAAAGCTGGCAAGCGCCTTTACTGGCTGGCTTTATGGGCGGTGCAGAATATCTCAGTGCTGCCCTGCGCCTCATTGAGGAACGCCCCTCAGAAGGCTATAGTGATGAGACATTTAAAGAGGCTCAGGCCGTAAAGGACTTCCTCTCAAATGATCGCGAGAGCTTTAGTCAGGACCAATTCTTTCAGCAGATTATTTTTAGACCTGAAACGCTTTGGGTGGAGTTAGAACTCACTTACCGTCAAGCCCAACGGTCGCGCAGTTTTTATTTCACCGATATTGATCAAAACCCACCGCGCCTCGCTTACCGCGGTTGGGGACATGAAAGTTTTCGACCTGACATAAGACCTCTTGATGAAATTGACGCAAGTGCTAATTCAAATCGAGCCCAATGAGAAAGTCCGCAATGCGCGATAGTTTAATACTATTATTACCCGTAAGCTCTGACGCGCCTCTTTATTGGGGTGTGTGGTCTGATGGCGCCATGACGGAGAGTGGTAAGCTCGACCTCGTTGCAGCGGGCGGGTTGTCCGATAAAGGCTTGCCTGTCACGCTCATAATTCCCGGGCAAGAAGTCCGCAATTTTGAGCATAACCTCCCTAAAATGAACCGTCGCGAGCGGGCAAAAGCCGTCTTGTTTTCAATCGAAGATAAATTGTCTTCTCCGCTCGAAAGCCTTCACGTCGCGCTCAAAGATAGCGAAGAGCAAAAAACCGTTTCCGTGATTGCAAAAGACATAATGGAAGACGCCCAAAACTGGGCAAGCTCCGTCGGACTGAATGTGCAACGCATTGTGTCCGATTTTGAAGCGCTTGAAGGCTCTGACCTTGAAGTTGTTACATTAGAGGACCGTATCATTGTGCCTGGCACATTGGGTCACACGCTTGATGCCGGTTGGTATAAAGGGACTGCAACACCCATCGAAACACTTTCAGCTTTAGAGATGATGGCCCCGAAAACGGCGGATGCGACCAACCTTATGCAAGGCGAGTTCTCTCCAAAATCAAGCCTTAAGGGCCAAAGTAAAACATGGTTACAGTTAGGCGGATTAGCGGCGGCACTGGGACTAGCCTTTGTCTTTTTTGAAATAACACAAGCCCGCGCGATGAAAGCGCAAGCCGAAAATATTCGCGCCGAAACAGCCGCACTTTATACCGCGCAGACGGGACAAGCCGCGCCCAGTAATCCCGCCCGTGCCGTCGCACAAGCCTCAAGAAGTGGGCAGATAACGCCAACACAATTTCTAACGCTTAGCGATATATCCTTCCGCGCGCTCGAAGCGTTTGATGATGTGAGCATTGAACGCGTGAGCTATCAGAGTAATCGTGATGAGCTTCAAATGCGTCTGATTTATCCAAGTTTTGAGCGTGCCGATGAAGTCCAACAGGCCATGACGGCCGCAGGGGGACAATTCGTTCCCGGTGGGGTGAGAGAGCAAAGCGGGCGTTTTGTCGGTGAAGCCGTATTGAAATTAGGCGGGCCGTCCTAATGGTTTCAACAGTAAAAACTTATTGGCAAGACCGGGAACCCCGTGAGCAAATTTTACTCATAATTATGGGCGTTCTCCTTGGGTTATTTATCCTTTGGCAATTCATTTTATCGCCGCTCGCGGCCGCAAAACAGGACGCGCAAGTCTCGCTCTCGACAGCGGAACGGGACTATGTGGCTGTCAGTCGGGCTCTACCGGGGCTGAATACTTCTAGCACGGCGACCGGAGAAAGCTTTAATCAAGCTGTGTTCTTAGACGCTGCGCGACGCCGTGGCCTTAACCCCTCACGCGTTCAACCTGATGGCAATCGCAGCCTCACGATTTGGATTGATACGCAAGATACGACAGCGCTTTATGGATTAATCAATGACGTGATTACGCAAAATGGGGCCGTTCTCTCTCGCGCCGCTATTTCATCAGGTGCCAATCAAACCTTAAGTGCGCAATTGACCTTTGCAC
>CAYGSV010000050.1:0-13398 GCA_964352635.1 uncultured Algimonas sp. | reverse complement strand
GCCGAGTGGTCTGTCCGTGGTGGTCTTGGCTACTTCTCTGGTGGTAACCCGAATGTTTGGATTTCAAACAACTACTCCAATGACGGCGTAACACTGTTTGAATATCGTGTCCGTGGTGGTAACATCAATGATTTCACGTATCCAAACAGCGGCAATGTCTTCTTCGAAGTCCCACAAGAAGGTATCGATGCCATTGCAAACGCAACAGGTCGCGGTAACGTCAACGCCCTTGACCCTGAGTTTGACATTCCAAAAATCTTGAAAGCCTCTTTGGGTACAACATTTAACTTGGATGCAGGACCTCTCGGCAGTGATTACCTTGTCAATTTGGACTTGCTTTATAGTGTCCTTGAAGACGGTGCAGTGACAAAAGCTATTGGCCTTAATCAAACATCAACAGCACCTGATGGACGCCCAATTTACGGCGGCAACCCATTCACACCACTACTCTTGACGAATGCCGATGACGACGCGAAAACGCTTGTTCTTTCTGCTAACATTTCGAAAGAGCATGATTTCGGTCTGAACTGGAACCTCGGTTATGCTTACACAGACTCAGAAGATGTCAGCCCAATGACATCCTCTACAGCAGGCTCTAACTTTGGTAACGTAGCGGCGTCTGATCCAAATAATCTAGGATTGGCGACTTCTAACTACCAGACGAAGCACCGCTTCACAGCGTTCTTGAACTATGGAACAGAATTTGTTGAAGATTACGAAACACGTTTCTCTATGTTCGCAACAGTAAGTTCTGGTCGTCCGTACAGCTATGTCTTTGGTGGCAATGATATTTTTGAAAGCTTCAGCGATTCATTCCGCCAATTGGCCTATATTCCAACGGGTATTGATGATCCAATTTTCTCTGATAGATCTTTCGAAGTTCGTGATGCAATGGGGGTCGTCGATGTCGCTGCAACAGCAGCTGCACAGGCAGCATTCTTTAATTATATTGACGAAATTGGATTGAACGAATTTGCGGGTGAAATTGCGCCCCGGAATGCTTTTGAAGATGATTGGTGGACAAAAGTTGACCTTAAGATATCGCAAGAACTTCCTGGTTTCCGCAAGCAAGACCGCGTTATGGGTTTCATCACGCTCGAAAATGCATTGAATTTCATCGACAGCGATTGGGGCCTATTAGAGCAGCATGGCTTCCCTGGAACAGCAAACATTGCGAATGTTGACCTGCAAAACGGACAATATGTATACAGCAACTTCAACGATAGTGCTGACGAAGGCTTTATTTCTGGTGGTGCGTCGAATTGGGCCATCCGTATTGGTGCGTCATATGACTTCTAAGTCTCTGACTCAGACTTAAGACTATAACGGAGGGCCTTGGCTCTCCGTTTTTTTATGACTGTGTTTGCCTTCACAAAATGAACCTCTCAAAAAATGACCCACCTTGGGTCAATTTTTGAAGCTTTCGTCAGGAACAACACAGAACATGTCACAAAGCTTGACTATGACTCCTGCTATACGATAGGACGCATAAATTTTGTTTGAGAAATTTTATCGGTCATTCGGACGGATAAAATATATGTACGTATGAAAGGAAAAGACCATTTTAAAACAAATCGGCAGTAAGCCTCCCTTTTTTGATAATCTCGAGAGTTGTGACGACGCGCAGGAAACCGTCGCCAAATTAGAGACCCTCTATAGTGAAGCGATTGAGTATCTAAATTCCGCCTTTGGTGAGTTCGCTAAGGAGGGTGAGTTTCACGGCGATCGTATTGCCACTTATCCTTACCTTCTACTTCACCTGCGTGAGCGCAAAGCTGACGGCGTGAAGCCTTATGGCTTTGTGAGCATTCGCGGTGCGGGTTGGTATGGCACCTCTATCACGCGGCCAGATATTTTTAGACGTTACCTCCAAGATCAAATCGGCCATATCGAAGCGGCCTATGAAATTGACTATTACGTCGGCTATTCGGATACGCCTATTCCCGTGGCTTTCGCGATTGACCCCTCGACCTTTGAGATGAAAGACGGCGCAAGTTCGCGTATTGGTGACTACTTTGCCCTGCCCGACCTCAAAGGCATTCATGACGACCTTGCTGATGGATTTTACGAACATCCAAATGATGAGCCGCTCCCGCTTAGTCTCTTCCCCGCTCTGCGGACGGATTATTCGCTACAGCGCCTGAAACATTACACCGGGACGAACCCCTCTCATTTTCAAAAGTTCGTTATTTTCACCAACTATCAGCGCTATGTCGACGAGTTCATCGACCTCGCGAAGGAACTGATTGATAAGGATGCAGGGTATTCTTTCTCAAGCCCTGGTGTAGGCTGTGTCGAACATTCATCAGATTACAAGCCAGACCCGAATTTCAAGCTTCCACAAATGCCCGCTTACCATTTGATGAGCGATAATAATGACGGCATCACCATTATTAATATCGGTGTTGGGCCCTCTAATGCCAAAACGATTACAGACCATGTCGCCGTCTTGCGGTCGCATTGTTGGTTGATGCTGGGTCATTGTGGTGGCTTGCGGAATACGCAAACGCTCGGTGATTTCGTCTTGGCGCATGCTTACTTGCGCGATGACCAAATCCTTGATGAGGTTCTACCGCCCGCTATCCCCCTCCCGACCATTGCCGAGGTGCAAATCGCCCTGACCGAAGCCATTGGCAACGTCATGAATTTGACGGGCAAAGAGATGAAGCAACATGTTCGCACGGGCACGGTTGTCACCACGGATGATCGCAATTGGGAGATGCGTTATGCAAGCCTGCGGACACGCCTGAACCAAGCGCGCGCCATTGCCATTGATATGGAAAGCGCGACGATTGCTGCCAATGGTTATCGCTACCGTGTGCCTTACGGGACATTACTTTGTGTGTCTGACAGGCCGCTTCACGGCGAGATTAAACTACCGGGCAGTGCCGAAGCGTTCTACCGCAGTCGTGTCGCGCAACACCTCAATATTGGCCTAGAAGCCATGTCGATTTTGAAAGATGCGGCTGAAAGTGGAACGCTGCATTCACGGAAACTACGAAGCCTCGATGACCCTGTCTTTAGATAGGGCTGCGCTGACTCAGCCTCTCAAAAGGAAATTTCACTAAAATAAATCGAAAATTCGTATATTATTCATGAATATTCATCTCGTATTCCCAATATGCCTGCTTATTCCTAAGGCCATAAACGAAGTTTGAGCCCTGAATGCGGAGGACATGACATGCGATTTGGTGATTATATAAGAGATATAAGGCGTGACCTGAAATGGACGCAGCCTCAGGCCGCGAAAGAAATTGGGATTGAGCAATCTTATCTTTCAAAACTGGAATCTGGAAAGTCCTATCCGTCAGAGGACGTTTTTTCTTCTCTATTGAAAGTCTACAAACTGGATTTAGTTAATCTGAAAAGCAAATTGTTTGCGGCAGATCTAGATCGCCTCCGTGAGATAGGTGAAGTTCGTTCCCTTATTCTCAGCAATGAAAAAGACACACGCAAAAGAGTCCAAAATTGGATCTTGGCGGGGGTCTTTTCTCTAGCTTTGGGCGGCGCCTGCCTTGGCGCAACCTTCCTCGCAGAAGACAAAGAGGTCAACTATTTCCAATACAAATCAGAAGGCGTCACCCTCGAAGGCGAAAGTGTGAATGCCTTCGAAATTATTGGGGATGATGTTGCAAACAACCAAGACGCGCAAAAAAACCAGCAAGAAATGATGAACAGGGCGGACGAACAGTATCAATCACTTGAGGACTATCGCGGCGTTGTATTTTTTGAAACTGTCCCCGAAGGTACACGAACTTGGCGGTTTTTCGGAGGCAAAAAGGAAACAATCCAGTCTCCTTTACGTTGGTTCATGATACCAGCTATTTCCCTTATTTTGGGTGGACTAGGCTGTTTTTTCGCCAGTTATCGCGCCTCATAATCAGAATCCCACAAATTAATTAATCAGTTTCACACCAAGGGACATACAATGTTCAAGCAATTCCTCATAGGCTCCATACTCTTATCTGCACTCTCTATTACAGGATGCAATGCCCCGAACAATCAAGATACTTCTGATAGCACTATAAACAAAAATGATACGGTCGCGCCGAATATCAGAGCGCTAAAATCTCATCCACTTACCTTTGCCAAAAACTCACCTTCGACGACTGCTAAGGTTGAAGCGTTTCGTGATTTTTTACGAAATTATCGACGGGAAAACCTCGTCCTGAGCTTCAATGTGGCCCTGTTGAAAGACGGTGAAATTGTCATGCTTGAGAACATTGGCTGGCAAGATCATGATGCCGAAGAACCCACGACAGCAGAAACATCCTATCTCATCGCCTCAATAACAAAAACATTCACCGCCGCTACGCTACTTAGCATGGAAGCCGATGGTCATATTGATCTTGATGCAGACTTTACAACCCTCAGTGATTGGGACGGCCGATGTGAGTGGCTTACCACGGCAGGCATTATTTTCGGTGGCGGGACAATGGATGATGGTCGCGTTATCGAAGCGCCGCGTTGCGAAGGCCCGATAAGCTTGCGCCATGTGCTACAAAATCGAGTGCAAGGGGAACCCGGTACGTCATTTTTATATAATCCGATCGTTTTTGGTCGCCTCTCTAATTGGGTCGAAGAAAATACAGATCGGTCATGGCGGGATTGGATGCGAAGCTATGTCCTAGACCCTGCTGGTCTCGATCGCGCTGCAGCAGGGTGGCGGGATGCAGAAGGCGCTGTGGCTTTGACACATCTTGCGCCGCCTTTTCGACATGCGCCTCAGGATTCTGATGGACTTGCCCCCTCTCCACTTCCAAATCCTGAATTAAATGCGAGCTCTGGGGTTATCGCTAGTGTTTTAGATTTGGCTCAATATTCTAACGCCCTTGATGAAGGCAAAATACTATCGCATGAATTACGCGAAGTGATGTGGACACCGGACACAGATGCGGATGGTACCCTGGCTCCTTATGCCAATGGTTGGTACGTCCAAAATTGGGAAGGCCATCGGCTTGTTTGGCACGGTGGCTGGTGGCCAGATGCTTATGCCGGTCTCTTGTTAAAAGCCCCCGATGACGGTTGGACCTTAATCGCTCTTGGCAATACAGATGGGATCCATCATGAGATGGATACTTTGACGAAAGCACAAATTGAGATGTCACCACTGCCCGCAAAATTCTTGGAACTCTTCGTTAAAACTACGGAGGGCTAACCGCCTTATGGGTTATACCCATCATGCGTGTTTTCTAGGGCATAGATTGTAACGCGGGCATAATCATCAGACTCCGCTGAGTCGTTCTGATGATAATTGCCGGCCTTAAAATACATAAAGTCATTTTCAATGTCATAGCCGCTGGTCGTCATATCAATGCGGTCCGAGGCGATCTCAGTTCCATCTGCACGGTTGATTGTTACATCAAGAAAATTGCCTGCGGCGACGATGATATATTCAAACACTTCGCCGAGCAGGATGCCGTTCGCTGGATCATCGGCGCTATTGCTTCGACTTCCGATTAATTCGTAATAGATATCGTCTCCGCCATTAATTTCATGGGCCGCATAAATAACGCCGCGCTGATTATCGGGAAGTTTTCGATAATAAAGACGAATAGGTTCATCATCTTTGGCATGAATTTGCCCAATGATAATACGGCCAATTTGAAAGGCTTCGCCCGTTGTTGTGACATCATTCACCGCCATACTGACCCGTAGCGTTCCGTCCACACCCCCTGCATCATCTTGTGCCGATTGGGGTTGAGAGGATAGAGCCCAATTATTTCCGTTAGGTCGATCATCTGCCCCCCGCGTTGAAATAGAGCGGTCACCCCGTCTTAACATCTCTCGTAATTCTGTTCGGGTATAGCGCGTGTTAACGGACGTTGTGGCCCCACCAGGCGGGGCAATCAGAACCATGCCGCCATCTGGACCCGTAAAGAACCACTCAGACTCATAACCTGCCGCCATGACGTCTTCGTCGATCTTTTCGCTTTGCCCACTCAGATTACCATTAGCATCAACAGGCAGGTCGAGCTTCCAATCTAGCAAATCAAAATTGCCGGAAGGCGGTAATCCCGCCTGCAAGCCGAATGATGTGTTATCTGGAACGTCTGCGATTGTCACAGCAAGGTCAAATGTTGAGACACCTCCATTATCGTCTTCAGCCTCGAATGTAATATCATAGACATTGTCGGAATTTGAATCATTCGGTGTTTCGAAATCGAATTGTGTTGCAGGAAATAATTTCTTGGTCGCCGCATCAAACCGAAAGAAAGCAGAATCTGCGCTACTCACTAACTCCAGACGCGTAATGGGATCTCCATCCGGGTCGCTCACGTCAATATTATAAAAACTGCCCGTCGTATTTTCATTCGTCTGGGTTACCGTAGGCGACGAGAATGTCGGGCTTTGATTTGTTGGTGGAGGTGGAGGTGGCGGAGGAGGAGGACTAATCACAACAGGCGGCGACGTTGTAGAATTACTACCGCTTCCACCACAGGCCGTCATCATATTGGCCGTAAGGAACAAAGCTAGGCCAAGAGCCCCCCTCGAAACAGTGAGGCGCAATAGACGCTTCGACGAACTGTTAGGCGGCATAATTGCATTTGTCATGAGACAGCCCTTAGCTGGGTTCATATTAAACAGACACTACTCTTTAAGAGCAGAATATCTTGTAGAATTTATAATAAGCAAGAACCAATCACACAAGCCAATATTATAGGCCAATATTACAGGCCAATGAGTCCTATTTGGTTAAAATCTGGTTGACAGGGCTTATTCCATATGGTTTCAAAATAGGGCTAATAAGGTGGGATTAACTCATCATGGGATAACAATATTGCGTCTTTTCGCAATGGGTGTGGGGATTAAGTAAGCTAAAAATACAATGCGTCGCCTTCAGGCTGCTCACATCAAACGTATTTCAAGCTTTAAAATACTCCGTGTTACTCCGTGACGGTCAATCACATTAAACACGGGAGAACTCAGCATGCCATATTCAATCCATACCAATTCAAAGTATAATAAGGTGCGAACAAAGCCTTTATCAAAAACTCTTTTTACGAGTTCAGCCGCGTCTGTCCTTTCAGCCTTTATGTTTATGGCAATTGCCCCTAACGCGCAGGCCCAAGTTACTGTCACGACTTGTGCAGGGTTGCCTGTAGATAACCCAGGGGTGGCTGATGCGGGTGAAACTGTCAATATCGACACGTCAGGGGATGCGGAATGTATCGTTGCTAGCGGCGATATTATTCATCTCGAAGACGGTAATCAAGATGATGTCATTATCAACATTGCCTCAGGAAGCCTGCTGACAAGCACGGATACTGACGATGAAGACACGGTTATTTTCATCGATAACTCAGAAAACAACACAGAGATTAATATTGCTAACGGGGCCGTACTATCTGGCGTTGACGGTGTTATCTTTATTGAGGGTGACGGGACCACAATCAATAACTCTGGTGACATTATCGGGACAGGCGCAGCCGAAGAAGGTGTCATCTATATTGATCGTGACACAGACTCTGACGTTATATTGATCAACAACACATCAACTGGCCGTATCCTCGCACAAGATAATGGCCCAGCTATCGGCATTGAGGTTTTAATTGCTGATGGCGCTGATGATGCCGAAGATATTGGTGTGCAAAGCGACCCCTCCGATTTCCCGACCATTACAATTATCAACCGCAATGGTGGCCTGATACAATCGACAGGGTCGGTAGATGACGATAATGACGCCATTAGTATTGCTGGTAATCCTGGCGACACGGGTGGTTTCACACGCGCCTGTATTGAAACGCTTGACTCAACCGGAGCTACAGTTGCGACACCTGCTCTAAACTGTATCGTTAACCTTCGCGTTGTTAACGGCGGTACGATTGAGTCAATTTATGACTCTAGCTCTAATGCTGCAATAACCGTTGAGGATGATGCCACTCTCTATGGTGTGATTGTTAACAGAGCAAACGGCGTAATTACAGGCACACGCAATGGCATTCGCATTGGTGACGTTGTTGTCGGCAGTGAAACTGCTGAACATTCAGCGCGTATAACAAACCTTGGAACCATTTCAGGTACGGGCGCAAGTAGTCGCGGTATTGATCTTGAAGGTGACGGCATTCTTATAACGAATGGTGCCGCTGGGACAATTTCTGGCGTATCTGTTGGTATTGAAGTCGGCGCAGGCAGCACAAGCTCAGTCGATCACAGTGGTTTGAACAACGCCGTTGTGAACCGCGGAACAATTACGGGTTCTAACTTCTCTATAGACTCAAACGACGCAGAAGGATTTCTTCGCATTGTCAATTTCGGTGGAGGTTCATTGAATGGCGATGTGCGCGGATCACTTGCTAATGTCGATCTTTTAAACTTCAGAAGCGGTATTTCAAACCTCACCCATGATATTTTACAAAACTTTGATGTGACAGTTGCGGCGAGCGGCACTCTTGCCTTTGTTGGTGATCGCACCATTGAAGGCAATCTTTTAAGCCGAGGCACGGTCAGCTTTGACTTGGCTGACACTCAAATCGTCACAGGTAATGTTCAGCTCACAAGCGGCAGTACAATCGAGATTGCTGATGCAACAGATGTTGCGGCTCAAGACACGCAATATACATTGATTGATGTTGGCGGAACACTGATTAACAATGCGGCACTTGATGCGACACCTATTACAGATGTCAGTATGTTGCTCGATTTTGAACTCGTCGATTCTAACGATTTAGTTGTCCGTGCCGTCGCAGCAGGTATGGGTTCGACAAGTGAGAAAGTTTCAGGATACCTGAATGACATCCAATTTGACAATATGATGGCCCAAGCTTTCGGAGAGACTATTCTTACCGCTTTTGTTGATGGTGGGTTGGACTACACGCAAACATTCTCTAACCTTGGCGGCCTGTCTACCGCGAATGATGTCGGCTTAGCCCTCGATAGTTTGGCGCCTGACTTCAGCGGAGAGTTGGTTGAGAACGTATTCAATACGGTTCAATATAACAGCACACTTATCGATAACCGTCTGAGTAATCTCGAGTGTAATACATTTGGTGATATGTCTGAAAAAACCGCTCTCGCGTCTGATGGCGTCGCGCAAAGCTGTGTCACGCTCGCAGAAACAGGGTCTTGGGTACAATCAAGCCGCCCCAATTCGACACAAGGCAGCTTGGCATTATCAACGCCAACGCTCTTCAATAACGGGTTTGGCCATGACAGCATGACATTGACTTATGGTTATGATCAAGCTGTTGACGATTCAACAATTGTTGGTTTCTCAGGGAGCTACACAGAATCTGACATTGAAGAAAATGGTGGCATGACATCCTCCACTTATCTCGACGCTCTACAAGTCAGCGCTTATGCGGGACATCGTGTTGGGAATTTACATCTCACGACAAAAGCGTCTTACTCGCATGGTGAAGCGAATACGCGCCGCCAGTCCTTTGATGTCATTAGAAGCCAAATTGAATTGGATAGTGCCAACATCCAAAGTGTCGCGAGTTATAACGTCAATCTCGGTAAAGGGTATTACCTCAAACCAGAAGCCGGACTTCACTACAATAACCTTTCGACAAGTGCCTATACAGAAACAGGGGGCTTAGACCTCAGCGTTGATGACACGAATACAAATGTATTGGACGCACGCGTCGGTATGACATTCGGCTCTCGTCAAATTCTGTCTGAAACAAGCCGTGCTGACTTCTTTGTCACAGGTGCTGTACGGAGTGATTTATATGGAGAGCGCGATGACTTTGGCTTTGCTTTTGCGGGTCGCACAGGGTCCCTCGCTATGACGAACACTGACGCCTTTGCTGTACAAGGCCTCGCAGGCGTTAACATCATTAGCGGCGAAAAATTCTCATTTGGCGGCACAGTAAACAGCGAGTTTTCTGAAAATGAAACATCTGTTGGCGGTAGCCTTCAGACACGTATCCGCTGGTAGTCTAAACGCCACAATTTAACGCTTTTATAGGGGGCGATGCAGAGATGCGTCGTCCTCTTTTTGTTATTTGGGGATAGTGATTATTGATTTAGATAGGGCGGCTTAAACATGGGAAAGTTCACGCTTCGGGACCAACACCCTCACTAACGCTTCGCGCCGCGTTCGGATGGGTTATGGTGCGCGATACTGGGATTGAACCAGTGACCCCTACAATGTCAATGTAGTGCTCTCCCGCTGAGCTAATCGCGCGTTCCATAAACCGCCTTTGATACCAGATGTATCAATGGGAAACGGGCGTATAGGCGACACGGCACGGCTTATCAAGCCTGAAATCGCTCGAAAACAATAGAGTTTGGTTGAAAATTACAGTAGGTTCCGCCTGTTTTTGTTTGACCACTCAAGGCTCCTCTATGCCCTATTCAGAAAGCGACGCCATTAGCGTGATTGATGCGGTGATTGACCCCATCAGTGACAAAGGCTTGATTACGGCGGGCTTGTTAAGTGCGCTGAATTATGAAGAAGGGCGTTTACGCGCCGTGTTCCAAATCGACCCGAGCCAAGCCGAAAAATATACGGATATTCAAAAACAGCTTCAAACTGCCCTCTCCGCCCTCGACGGTGTTAAGAGTGCGAGCGTTATCCTATCAGCGCATAAGGCCGCGCCTGCCGTCGGTGGGCGACAACGCCCTCGCCCACACGCCGCTAAACGGCCAGACGGTTATCAAGGTGATGCCAAAGTCAAACGCGTTATCGCCATTAGTTCCGCCAAAGGCGGGGTTGGCAAATCGACAATGGCGGTGAACCTCGCCGTGGCGCTCGCAAAATCAGGACAGAGCATTGGACTTCTGGACGCTGATATTCATGGGCCGAGCGCCCCTATGCTGTTGGGGCTATCAGGTGAGCGGGCCAAGACAGAAATGGTCGAGGAAAGACGCCTTATCAAACCTATGGTGGCGCACGGCATTAAGGCCATGTCGATTGGGTTCCTAACCGAGGATGACGGGCCCGTTGTCTGGCGCGGCCCCATGGTGCAAGGCGCAATTTCTCGCATGGTGTGGGATGTGAATTGGGGCGAATTAGATGTGCTCATCATCGACATGCCGCCCGGCACAGGCGACGCACAATTAGGGCTCGCTCAAGACATTAAACCTGCCGGTGCCATTATCATTTCAACACCGCAAGACCTTGCGCTTTTGGATGCGCGTAAAGGCGTCCGTATGTTTGAAAAAGTCGGTATTCCTGTATTGGGATTAATTGAAAATATGGCCGTCTTCACCTGCCCTGATTGTGGGTCGGCCCATCATATTTTCGGCACAGGCGGCGCAAAACGCGATGCAGAAAAGCTCGGCATTCCCTATTTGGGCGCAGCCCCGCTTACGATGCCTATTCGGGAGAGTGGGGATAAGGGCACACCTATAGCAGCGGGGAAGAGTTCCGAAGCAGAGATTTTTGTAGACTTGGCAAAATCCGCTTTTGAACTTTACTTACAACAAGGATTCTAAGCAAGATGCCTGAAAATTCTAAGTTATCCATTGCAAAAAAAGACAGTTCCGAAAGATGGTGTGATTGTTTTCACGAGCATTATGAACGTGGCGATAAAATCGAAAATTATCTTGAACAAATAGAACTAGGACAAGGAGACGATGCTCTTGACCTTATTGAGGATGAACAACTAAAACAAAAATTTCCATTGAAATGGAAAAACATTAATTTCCATTTTGACAAATACGCGGAAACGCAACGGGCTTGGGATATTGTTGAGGAAGTATTTTACAAGGCAGCTAAGAAAGGGACTAAGAGACTAATTCTATCTGAACATATGGATAAAACAGACTTTAAAGCTCTTAACACCCTGCCAAGTTCCATTGCTAACCTTAAAGACTTAACTGAACTCCAAATATACCGCAGCCAAATCTCTTATTTACCTCGAGAGATTATGCATTGTAAAAATCTAAGGATTTTTACTCCTTATACATCGTACCGACTTCATTGGTTTCCATACGAAATTACAAAGTGCCAACTTTTAAAAACGACTATCAGCACTAGAGCACTATATGGTAATTATAAGTTGCGAACGCCTTTCCCTGATTTACGACAAAGAGCATGGGAATGGCCAAATAAAGAGAATTTTTGTTCGGTTTGTTTGAAAAAATCAGACCAGCTCAGTCAATATTGGATTAGTCAAAGAATTGGAACCGATGTCGTTCCACTACTTGCCTCTGTTTGTGACTCTTTTTGTTTATCTGCACTGGGCGACCCTGCACCTCAACATGTACCATACCCTCATGAAGGAGGCCCTTTACTTACACAACCTGCTCCATCGTCATTTTACTAAGAACAGTTCGTCGTACTCGTGAAATCGGCATATAATTAAACCCAAACATCCTGCACATCGGCTTTCCAGCCTATTGTTGTTTGCTTGCCATCTGTAACAATCGGACGTTTTATGAGGGTAGGATGCTCCGACATGAGGGCGACGGCTTTATCTGCTGTCATGTCAGCTTTATCCCCATCGTCTAATCCCCGCCATGTTGTAGAACGCGTATTGAGGACTTTGTCATGGCCTAAGCTATCAACAAATGTTTCTAGGTCTGATGATGGCACGCCGTCGGCTCTTACATCGAATAACGTCAAGTCATGCCCTGCTTCTTTCAACGCTTTAATCGCTTTGCGGCAAGTGTCACAGGTCTTGAGGTGATAAACGGTTAGGGCCACGGATAAATCTCTTTATATATTTGCATGAATGAAGGTGAGCATTTCGGAGACAACCGCATCGCGCACCACATCATGATGCATTTCATGCTCGCTATTGTCATAGGGTTTGAAGGTCACATTGGTAGCCGTTTTGGCAAACACTTCGCTTTTTTCAAAGGCCGTTAATTGGTCGCCTCGCGCATGCATTAAGAGCAATGGCAGAGACCAATTGGCAGCGGCGGCCTCTATACGTTCCCCGGCTTCCACAGCGTCAACGGCCAAGCCGAAACTAATTTGTCCATGATTAAGCGGATCATTTTCATAGCGCGTTTGTTCGGCAGGGATTGATGATATTTTATCGCCCGTGAGCGGCTGTTTCATTGTCGCTTGATTGCTAATCTTACGAATAGTTTTCGCTATCATCCCTATAATCGCTGGGGGTGGTTTCGGGAGGCCAATAAAGGGCGCAGAGGCAATCATCGCTTTGACAGGGGGCGCAGATGTCAAAACATAATCCATGACCAATCCCCCGCCGAGCGAATGGCCATACAAGAGGGTTGGCGTATCAGGGTAGTGTTTTTGAACCTCCGCCAAGAGCGCATCGACGTCTTCATGAAGTCTTGCATACTCAGTGGAGACACCACGCTTGCCATCGCTTTGTCCATGCCCACGCAGGTCAAGCGCGATAACGGCGATGTCAGCTGCCACGAGGTCAGGTGTTAGGCTTTCAAAACGTCCAGAATGCTCGCCGAGGCCATGCACAAGCGCCATAACAGCTTTTGGCTTTGTGACAGCCCAATGTCGCATAAGGAGCTTTGTGC
>CAYGSV010000049.1:0-13568 GCA_964352635.1 uncultured Algimonas sp. | reverse complement strand
ACTTCAGTCGGTTCCACTTTTGTTACAGCGCTAGCAACCTCTTCAGGCGTCGACACATCATTTTTCACAATAAGAGACTGTGAATTTAAGCTTTGATAAGTGACATAACTCCCACCGACAATAACGGCACCCCCTAAAAGCACGGCTAGTGTCATGAATGTATTCCGGCTGTTGAAGCCTTGTTTCATATTGCTTGTTACGCTGGCGAGGAACGAGCTTTTTTGTGATGCCTCATGAATAGGAAAGCTCAATTTTGCGGCAGGCTTAGAGGTGAGCGGTTTCGAAGCTTTCTCTGTTGGAGTTGGATCAAGGGCCGTATGAAGTGATTTCTCAAGGGCTATTTCCTCTGAACTATCCGAAATAGATGTCGTGCTTATTGAAAGCGCCGTTTCCACATCATCAGGTGAGCCTCCAGCTTCGAGATGCGCTATGGCGCGGACATATTCTTGTTCCCGACGTTCTAGTGCCTCCATGGAGGCTTGCGCCATTTCCATATCATAATTGAGCACTTTGACTGACTCTTCTAAAGCTTGCTTTTCTTGCTCAAGCGTTTCGTTTTCTAGCTTAGCTTGTGAGAGCTTTGTCTGTGCAGCTTCTAGCTTCGCTTTGACGTCTTGTACTTTGACGGATGCATCACTGACAAGACGGCTTTGGTGCCCTAACTTTTCGGATGTCACTCCGATGAACTCCAACATTTCTGTGTCTTTGCGGCGTTTGGCTTCTAAGGCGACACGTTTAGCTTCGGCACGAGCATTAGCTTCTTCAACCACTTTTTGAGCTAACTTATACTCTGTCTCAGCTTCTGTGAGCGCCAGTGAAAGCGTTTGGCGCTCCCCCTTTAAACGATCCGCCTCGGTATGAAGTTTGGCTTGTTCTTCGGCTAAGGCGTCAAGTGATGCTTGTTTCTTTTCAAATGTTGAAAAACGCGTTTCTACGGTCTCAGATGTTTTCTGAAGTGTTTCTTGTAGTTTAGAAATTTTCGCAGTTTTGTGTTGTTGTTCTTGCGCCAGATTGGCTGACTTGCTTTGCAAGGCTGACAAACGCTTTTGTAAGTCACGGTTTTCATTATGAGTAACGTCCAAAGCGCCTGTAAAACGCTTAAGGGCGGCTTGTCGTTCAGCCTCTCTCTTTGCGGCAAGTTGGCGTTGACGCGCAGCTTCGATACGACGTGCTTCTTCGGCCAAGCGTTCCTCTTCAAGTCTGCGCTCTTCTTCGATGCGGCTCATTTCTTCTTGTTTAAGGCGTTCCGCTTCTTCGAAAGCGCGTGCTGCGCGTTCCATTTCTGCGGCGCGCTCGGCTTCAAGGCGCAAGGCTTCTTCAGCTTGACGTGCGGCTTCTTGTGCGCGGCGTGTCGCTTCAACTTGTGCAAGGGTGGCCGCTTCCATTTTTGCTTTGTAATCTTCTGTGGCCCGTTCAGCATCGGCGACACGGCGTTCAGTTTGCGAAAGTGGAGATATGCTTTCAGAATCTGGCTTCGAAGAGCCTGTTAGTTTGGACAAAAGCCCAGAAGATTTCTCAGGCTTTTTAACGGTAATATCAGCATTGGCTTGTTTCGCTGTTTCCCAAGACAACGTTTCTTCAAGACCAAGCTCGTAGCTCGTAATCGTTAAGGTATCACTCGCCTTCATATTAGACGTGTATTCGTTGGAGAAAAAGACCTGAACTATTCCGCCAAGGTCGGAATAGGGAAGGAGTGTGGATGTTTCATAATCTTTCCAGCCGATTGGGGATAACCACTCACTTTTGTTTCTGCAAATTTTCAGTAATAGCTTTTCACCGCCGCTAACAGCTTGTCCTGAAATAATCTGAATAGTTTTACGCGCAGCCATGTCGCCCCCAAAAATTTCGACCTTTGCCCATCGGAAGATGGATAGGATTAAAGAAACATATGTTCATTGGCTGACAAGAGGGGACTTTGAAAAAGGTGTGGGGGAGTAAGGACTATCCACAACTTATCTTTATTTAAAAAATCGATAGGCGTTGATTTGAGTGACTTGAGTTTTGAACACTTTAAAATTTAAGACTTTCTCAATGCTTCCTTAACTCTTTGTTATCACTCTTCTATCTGAAGTTATCCACAGAGTTGCAAACAATGTGGAAAAGCTAATTTATAGCTAATATTTCCCTAAATTGGCATTGTATCCCATGGAATCCCATGTTATCCCAAATTAGAGCTTATGAGGCGGCATTTCGCTGGGGCTCGGAGGGAATTCATGTTTTTGTCGAGTGTGACAAATAAGGTTGATGCAAAGGGTCGCGTCTCTGTCCCTGCAGACTTTCGCACGGTTGTGGCAGATTCAGGTTTTGACGGAATAGTCGTCTGGCCGAGTTTTGATGGCTCATACCTTGAGGGCGGGGGCATTGCTCTGATGGAGGAATACCAACGGTCCCTTGATAGTTTAGATTATTATGATGAAGGGCGCATAGCGCTACAACGTGCCATATTTGCCGCCAGTCGTCCTTTGCAGTTTGATACGGGGGGGCGGATTTCTTTACCGAAGGACCTACATGATTATGCGGGGCTAAATGGACATGTGACTTTTGTCGGGTTGGGTCGTCGATTTGAAATCTGGGCACCTGCCGCCCACGAAGAGCGTGCAGAGAAAATGCGTAAATTAGCAAGAGAGCACCGCCACCGCCTTAAGCCCGCGGGCTTTGATGGAGGTGTGCGATGAAGCACTATCCCGTCATGTTGCCAGAGGTCTTGGAGGCATTGAGCGCTAAAGCAGGCGAAACTTATATTGATGGCACGTTTGGCAATGGGGGTTATAGCGAAGCTTTCCTTAAAGCTAGTGAGTGTTATGTTATCGGGCTGGACCGCGATCCAAATGTGAAATTACGAGCGGATGAATTAGCCGAAAATTACAAACCGCGGTTTCGTCTCATTCAAACGCCTTTCTCAAAAATGGATGCGCTCGGCCTCCCGCTTGTTGATGCTATTGTTTTAGATATAGGCGTTTCGTCCATGCAGCTTGATCAAGGCGAGCGTGGGTTTTCCTTTATGAGGGATGGGCCCTTAGATATGCGTATGAGCCAGTCTGGTCCTACAGCCGCTGACGCCGTGATGCATTTGTCGCAACAGCAGCTTGAGCAAGTTTTTCGCTTTTATGGTGAGGAAGCGCGAGCTAGGCATGCGGCGAAGATGATTTTAGAGGCGAGGGAGCTAGAGCCCATTACGCGTACGACTCAACTCGCTGACTTGTTAGAAAGAGCTTTAGGCCGTCGCGGGAAAACACACCCGGCGACAAAGGTGTTTCAAGCCTTACGCATTTTTGTGAATGACGAGCTTGGAGAATTGTATCAGGCTTTGCAGGCGGCAGAGAAGCAATTGGCGCCAAATGGGCGTTTAATTGTTGTGACCTTCCATTCGCTCGAAGATAAAATCGTAAAGTCTTTCTTCCGTGAGCGTGCGGGTGAGATTGAGGGTGGTTCACGTTACGCGCCGGTGGTTGAGCGATCAGGGCCTGAGCCAAGTTTTACTTTGCCAAGGCGCTCCGTGACTAAGCCTTCAAAGGACGAAATCAATGACAATGTTCGCTCTCGATCAGCGAAGTTGCGTTTGGCGGTTCGAACACAATCCCTACCATGGCCTCAGGCAACAAATGAGTTATCTTATGTGCCTGTATTGGGTGATTTGGTGGCTATGCTATGACGACTTATGCTCATAACCCTTCTGCGAGTAGGCGATTTACGGCCTTTGTGCTTTTTGTGATTGGTGTCGCCCTGACGATTAGTTTGTTTTACGTAAAAACACGATCTCAAACTGCGAGCCAGCAGGTCGCCGCTCTTGAAAAGGCTATTGCTACACAAGAGGCTGCAATAGATGTTTTGAATGCGGAGTTGGCCTATCGCCAAAATCCAGAGCGTATATCTAAGCTTTCGAAAGAGTATTTAGGGTTGTCGCCAATTAGTACTCAAAACACGATTAAAGTGAGTGCATTGGGGCTTGAAGTTCCCTTTAAGGAGGGGGGCGGTGAAGATGAGTAATCTGCATGCCCTCAACACAAAGACCATGGATGTGGCCGATGATGAATTCGCGGCCGTGTCTGAGGGACGAATTCGTATCCGCATTGGCGTGATGGCTTATTTATTTGTTGTTGGTTTAGTTATTGTGCGGTTAGCGGAGATTTCTTTATTTGCTCCTGAAAAACATGTCGTTCAAATGCCGGAAACAGTCTCTGTTTACCGAGCTAACTTAACGGACCGAAATGGCGAGTTATTGGCCACCACATTGGAGACTTACTCTCTCTATGCGGAGCCTCGTCGCATTTGGGACCCGAAGGAAACAGCCGTCAAATTAGTGAAAATTCGTCCTAGCTTGGATGTAATTGACCTAGAAACGAAATTAAGTCTTGATCGTCATTTTGTTTGGGTAGAACGCGGGTTAACGCCAAAGGAAAAGCAAGAGGTTTTCAATCTTGGTCTTCCGGGATTAGAATTTCGAAGAGAATCCAAGCGCGTTTATCCGCGAGGGTCTTTGGCCTCACATATTGTTGGCTTCACGGATGTAGATATGCAGGGCGTCGCAGGTGTTGAGCGCGCTTTAAATGAGCGTTTAACGGAAGACATGTCCCCGCCAGTGGCTTTGGCTGTTGATGTGCGTGTTCAACATGCTGTGACAGATGTTCTCGCCGAAGAGCTAACTCGCTTTGACGCTATTTCAAATGCAGCCGTGGTTTTGGATATGAAGTCGGGGGAAATTATCTCTATGGCGTCACTTCCTAATTTTGATCCAAATGTACCTGGCGCAACATCGCCTGAAACCCGCTTTAATCATGCCTCAATGTCAACTTACGACCTAGGTTCAGTCTTCAAGCCTTTGACGATGGCGATGGCGCTTGAAGATGGCGTGGCTGATCTTGAGGAGATGTTTGAAGTGCAAAAACCCTATCGCGTGTTGGATAAATTTATTCGTGACGATCATCCCTCTGATGTGCCTCTTAATATGACAGGTGTTTTGGCGGAAAGTTCAAATCGTGGAACCGCCATGATTGCACAACGCATTGGGGCTGAACGTCAACAAGATCACCTGCGAGAGTTGGGTTTATTGAATCGCGTCCCTTATGAGCTTGCCGAAAGTGCGCGGCCTCAAATTCAAGACCGGTGGGGAGAGATGGCGACTGTGACCGTATCTTATGGTCATGGTTTGGCTGTAACGCCTCTATCTTTGGCGGTTGCAACAGGCGCTATGTTGAACGACGGAGTTTACGTTACGCCAACAATTTTGCGCCGTAGTGCGGCTAATGAAGAATTCACGCGTCGGGCTTTCTCCTCTGAAGTTTCAAATGAAATGCGTCATATGATGCGGGCTGTTGTGACTGAAGGGACGGGCGGCAAGGCGGATGTCGTAGGATTTGGTGTCATGGGTAAAACGGGTACCGCAGAAAAACCAATGGCTGGCGGTTATGACCGTAAGCGTTTGGTGACGTCTTTTATTGCAGCCTTTCCGCATTCTGATCCACGATATGTTTTGATGGTTACCTTTGATGAGCCAAAAGCCATCGAGGGGACTTTTGGCTATGCGACAGCGGGATGGAATGCTGCGCCGACGGCGGGGCGCATAATTGAACGGATTGGCCCCATGCTACCCGGCGCAAGAGATGTTCCTAAGTTGGCGGCTTCGTCTCAGGAGGCGTTGCGATGACTAACGCAGCCTTGATTAAATCTTTAGGCGCGATTGGTGTCACCTGTGACAGTCGGCAGGTTAAGCCAGGCATGATATTTGCGGCTCTGCCTGGGACAGTTGTCGATGGTCATGATTACATTCCGCAGGCCATTGAGAAGGGCGCTGTCGCCATTATTGCTTTGCCCGTCACTGATACGGGTAAGATCCCCTTGATAGCCGATGAAAATCCACGTTTACGTTATGCAAAGATGGCACGCGCTTTTTATCCAAAGCAGCCGAAAACACTTGTGGCAATGACGGGAACAAACGGGAAAAGTTCGACTGTCGAATTTCTGCGCCAAATTTGGGCTTATGCAGGCTATAACTCTGCTTGTTTCGGAACTTTAGGTGTTATGTCGTCTAAAGGTTATGCGCCAATGAGCCATACAACGCCTGATGCTTTGGCGCTTCATAAAACGCTCCATGAACTGGCGGAACAGGGCGTTACGCATGCTGCGATGGAGGCGTCTTCGCACGGCCTTGTTCAATATAGAATGGATGCTGTTGATGTTGTCGCGTCAGGATTCTCTAATCTAACCCAAGACCATTTTGACTATCACGCTGATATGGATGATTATTTTGAGGCTAAGGCACGCCTCTTTTCTGAACTAACGCCGCAGGACGCCGCTGTCGTGATCAATGTGGATGGTGATTACGGTAAAGAGCTTTGTAAACGTTCAGAGGCGCAGGGGCAATCAGTGACCAGAATCGGGTGGCATGGCGATGATATTCGTATCGCAGAAATTATGCCGCATTCCGCCTCTCAAGAGCTAACGCTCATTATTGAGGGTAAACGCCACAAAGTCGTTCTACCTTTGGCGGGTGAATTTCAATCTCTCAACGCCGTTCAGGCTTTAGCCCTTGCTTTGCAAACAGGAGTGTCGCTTGAAAAAGGATTGAGGGGATTGGAGAATCTTAAAGGTGTGTCTGGGCGGCTTGAGCCTGCAGGGAAAACGCCAGATGGTGCACCTGTTTTTGTTGACTTCGCCCATACAGAAGACGGGCTTGAGAAACTGTTGCGGTCTGTTCGTCCGCACACAATGGGTAGGATTATCATCGTTTTCGGGTGTGGTGGAGATCGGGATCCGGATAAGCGCCCTAAAATGGGTGCGGTTGCAGCAAAGCTGGCTGATGATGTTATTGTGACGGATGATAACCCTCGCACAGAAGATGCAGAAGCAATTCGCGCGGCTGTTATGGGGGGCTGTCCTGATGCTCAAAATATCGGTGATCGTGAAGCGGCCATACGAGTAGGGATTCAGCGACTTGGGCCACAAGATTGTCTTGTGATTGCGGGCAAAGGCCATGAGCAAGGGCAGATTGTTGGCACTGCGGTCATTCCTTTTTCTGATGTAGAGGTAGCAAGCCGTCTCTTATTGGAATTGCAATCATGAGCCTCTGGACGTCAAAAGAGATGGCAGAAGCCACGGACGGAACAGCGTCGGCTGATTTTGCCGTTGATAGCCTCTCTATTGATACACGTTCACTCGAAGCGGGGGCTTTGTTCATCCCGCTAAGAGACGTGCGTGATGGACATGATTTTATTCCGAATGCGATGAAAGCAGGGGCTGCAGGCGCATTAAGTGATCGCGATTTAGATGACACGCCTCATGTCAAAGTTAAAGACACTTTGGTGGCGTTAAATGACCTGGCACGGGCGTCGAGAGAGCGTTCGAATGCTCTGCGCATCGGCGTTACGGGCAGTGTCGGCAAAACGAGTGTAAAAGATGCTCTGGCCGTTATGTTTGCGTCTTTTGGCAATGTTCATTGGTCTAAGAAATCTTTCAATAACCATTGGGGCGTACCTTTGACGTTGGCCTCTATGCCTAAAGAGATTGATTTCGGTGTATTTGAGATTGGCATGAACCATGCAGGCGAAATTAGTGAGCTGACAGATAAAGTGCGCCCACATATTGCGCTAATCACAACCATTGCTCCAGCACATCTAGCGCAATTTCAAAATGTCGAAGCCATTGCGGATGCGAAAGCGGAAATTATCGAAGGTCTAGGCCCTGATGGCATTCTGATTTTAAATGGAGATAATGCCTACACGCCGCAAATCCGTGCCAAGGCTAATGGGTGTAAGGTTTTGACCTTTGGGCATTCCGAAACGGATGATGTGCAGGTTTTATCATCTGAGACGAAAGCTGACTCTGCAGAAGCAACCATTAAAATCGATGGGCAGTTAACCAATGTCGTCATTCCTATTCCGGGGGAGCACTGGGTCATGAATGCAGCCGCTTGTTTGGCTGTGGCGTATGCGGCGGATGTTGATTTAATCAAAGCTGCTTTGGCCCTTCAAAATATCCAAGCCTCTCAAGGACGAGGGGATATTACGCTTTTGAATATTGAGGGTAAAGCCGTCACTCTGATTGATGAGAGCTATAATGCCAATCCCGCCTCGATGCGCGCGGCTCTATCGGCTCTTTCTCATCGAAAAGGTCGCCGCCTCGCCGTTTTAGGGGACATGTATGAGCTGGGCGAAGATGAAATCGCGTTACATGCGGCCTTATCGGATCCTATTGTAGCGGCAGGTGTGTCACGTGTCATCGTAACAGGTGAATGTATGCGCGCACTTCGCGGAGCTTTGCCGCAACCTCTGCGCGGGCCATGGGTGCATAAGGGTGACGCAGCCTATGACGTGCTTTTGGCGGAATTAGAAGACGGCGATATTGTGATGATTAAAGGCTCAAACGCCACAGGCTTGGGGGCGTTAACGAAACGCCTGAAAGGGGATTTTGGGTAAATGTTGTATGAATTATTAGGGCCGTTGGCTGAGGATTTTCAGCTTTTTAATTTATTTAATTATATCACCTTTCGCGTAGGTGGAGCGTTGATGACGTCTTTGATTATCTGCTTTATTTTTGGTCCGCGCATGATTGAAGGACTTCGTGCCCGCCAAGGCAAAGGCCAGCCTATCCGCGAAGACGGGCCAGAAGGTCACATCATTGCGAAAGCAGGCACGCCGACTATGGGCGGGCTTATGATTTTGTTAGCTGTTGTAATTTCGACATTATTGTGGGGGAACTTACGCAGTCCATTTTTATGGACAGTCTTCTTCGTAACAGTGGGCTTTGGTGCCATTGGCTTTTATGATGATTATCTCAAAGTCTCCCGACAGTCCCACAAAGGGTTCTCAGGCAAGATTAGATTGCTATTAGAATTCATTATTGCGGCCGTTGCCGTCTGGATTTTAACAACGGCTTTCCCCCAAGAGGGCGATTTCGCAACTGGATTGGCTATTCCTTTCCTTAAGAGTTTTACATTGAACCTAAGCGTATTCTTCATTCCTTTTGGGTGTTTAGTAATCGTTGGATCTGCCAATGCCGTGAATTTAACTGATGGTTTGGATGGCTTGGCTATCGTGCCTGTTATGATTGCGTGCATGAGTTTGGCATTCATCGCCTACCTCGTCGGTAATGCTATATTCTCTGATTACCTAGGCGTGCCTTTTGTTCCGGGTAGTGCAGAAATAACGATTTTCTTAGGAGCTATAATTGGGGCCTCTTTGGGCTTCCTTTGGTTTAATGCGCCACCGGCAATGGTGTTTATGGGCGATACTGGGTCGTTAGCCTTAGGGGGAGCTTTAGGGACAACAGCCGTCGCCATTAAACATGAAATCGTTTTGGCCATAATAGGTGGTCTATTTGTATTAGAAGCCGTTTCAGTGATTGTTCAAGTTGCGAGCTTTAAACTGACGGGCAAACGTGTGTTCCGCATGGCGCCTATCCATCATCACTTCGAGAAAAAAGGATGGGCTGAACCCACTATCGTTATTCGTTTCTGGATTATTGCTATCATTCTAGCCTTAATCGGACTTTCCACCTTAAAACTGCGCTAGGGGACGGTTGAAGCTATGATTAAAGCCTCGCAATTCTCAGGACAAACATTGGCAGTTTTTGGCCTTGGTCGAACTGGCATTACTGCGGCGCTTGCTTTGCAGGCAGGCGGCGTAACTGTCTTAGCTTGGGATGACCGTGAAGAGGCCCGGGAGAGTGCGCAGACTCAAGGTGTCTCCATCGGAAATATCCAAACGGCTGATTGGAATGAAATCGACGCTTTGGTGTTGTCGCCAGGCGTTCCACATCATCTACCAAAACCGCATTGGTCGGCGGAGCTTGCTAACGAAGCGGATGTCCCAATCATTTGCGATATCGAAATTCTGGCAAGAGAAGTCAGCGCTATTCCAGAGGAAAGTCGCCCCAAGATCATTGCCATTACAGGCACGAACGGAAAATCAACAACAACGGCCTTGATTGGTCACATCCTGAATGAGTGCGGAAAAGATGCGCAAATTGGCGGTAATATTGGTCGTGGTGTGCTTGATCTGGATCGTATGCACTCAGGGTCCTATTTCGTTATTGAACTATCGTCCTATCAATTAGAGCGCACTTATTCGCTTCGGGCGAATGCAGCTGTCTATCTAAACCTAAGCCCTGATCATCTCGACCGTCACGGCGATATGCAAGGGTACGGGAACGCTAAGAAACGTGTGTTCTTGAATCAAACATCTGACGACACAGCCATTATTGGCACGGATGATGAAAACGGAAAAGCGCTTCTCTGCGAGTTATTGACGGAGAAAAAAGACCGAGTTGTCCCAATCTCTGCGAAACGCTCCATCGGGTCTGGTGTCTTTGTGTTAGGCGGAAAACTATTCACGACACAAGGCAGTTGCGTTGAAGAAATTTGCGACCTTAAAAAAGCAAAAGCTCTGGAAGGTCAACATAATTGGCAAAATGCGGCAGCAGCTTTTGCGGCCGTTCACTCACTTGGTTTGCGCCCTCGCGATTTCGGTAAAGCGATTTTATCATTCCCCGGACTAGCCCACCGCATGGAAACGATTGGCAGGGCGGGCAAGGTTCGCTTCGTCAATGATAGTAAAGCGACGAATGCAGACGCGGCGGAACAAGCGCTTAAAAGCTATGACGAGATTTTTTGGATTGCGGGCGGCGTCGCCAAAGAAGGCGGGATAGAGCCGCTGACCCCTCATATGAAAAATATAAAAAAGGCCTACTTGATAGGGGACGCCTCTAAGCAATTTGCCAAGACGCTTATTAAAGAAAAAGTCGATTATAAAGTTTCGGGCGAATTAGGCATGGCCGTCATGTGCGCGACACGCGATGCACTTTTATCAAAAGCGAAAAACCCCATTGTTCTGCTAGCGCCCGCTTGTGCAAGTTTTGACCAGTTTGCGAATTTCGAAATTCGAGGTGAGGCCTTCAGAGAGCAAGCTCAAAAAGTTATCGATTTATTTGAAGTCGAGATGCAGGCCAAACGCAAACCCAATAAAGAAGCTTTAGCCTCATGAGCAATGTTGCAACAGGACACATGCTTGGGTCACGTACACGTCGAACGCCTCTGGGTGAATGGTGGCGGAGTGTCGATCAAATCCAACTTGGCTTATTGATTGTTCTGATTGGCGCGGGCCTGATTTTGTCTATGGCAGCGTCACCAGCGGCAACAGCCAGACTCGATTATTCTAGTCCATTTTATTTTCTTTATCGACATCTTTTCTTTGCCTTTGCAGGGCTAGGAGGTGCAATATTTATCTCATTTTTAGGCCCGAATTGGGCGCGTCGATTGGCGGTAGTCACTTTACTTGGAGCTTTTGTCTTGCTTCTTGCTTTGCCCTTTATAGGGTATGAAGTGAAAGGCGCGACCCGATGGGTCAGGTTAGGGTCGTTTGGTTTGCAACCCTCTGAATTTGCAAAACCTGCCTTTATCGTATTTGCCGCTTGGATGTTTTCTGTGCGAAAACGCGACCCTAATGTACCTTCCGTAATAATTGTGTTCTTGGCCTATGCCGCACTCATAGGGTTGCTGATTACGCAACCCGATTTCGGGCAGTCGTTCCTTTTGACACTGGGGTTTGCAGCAGTGTTCTTTTTTGCGGGACTCTCATTGGGTTGGGTTGTCTTCTTTATGGGTGTTTCAATAATTGGCGTTGTCGGAGCTTATTTGTCACTACCACATGTGCGCGCCCGCGTTGAGGCCTTTATGTCGCCCAATTCTGCTGACAGTTATCAGACGGACAAGGCTTTGGAGGCGATTGCAAATGGTGGATTTTTGGGACGTGGCCCTGGTGAGGGTGCGGTGAAATATAGTCTCCCTGATGGGCATACAGATTTCATCTTTGCAGTAACGGTTGAAGAATTTGGTTTCCTGATTTCTGTGGTCTTAATTTTTATACTCGCGAGTTTTGTCATACGCGCTTATCGAAATGCTTTGCGCCTAAATGACTATTTTTCTCAACTGGCCGTTGCGGGATTGGCAACTCTCATTGGGATGCAGATGGTGATTAATTTGTTTGTGAATTTAAACATGGCTCCTGCCAAGGGTATGACATTGCCCTTTATTTCTTACGGCGGTTCTTCGCTTCTTTCGCTTTGCTTTACCGCAGGGCTTATTTTGGCCTTTACGTTGAAGCGCCCTGGCGCTTACGGATATGGGGATTAAGTCGTGCCAAAGCTCTTAATGGCGGCAGGCGGTACAGGTGGGCATATGTTTCCCGCACAAGCCCTTGCGGAACGGTTGAAAGCCAAAGGTTGGGACATCGCGATGATGACCGACGCGCGTGGTCGTAAACATGCGGGCAATATTCCCGCCGACCCTATCATCGATGTCAAAGCCGCCAGTATTTCGCCGCGAAAACCGATTGCGGCGATTAAAGGCATGTTCCTTTTGAGCCAAGGCGTGCGCCAAGCCCGCGCGTTTATCAAAGAGTGGCAGCCCGATATTGTTGTCGGCTTTGGAGGTTACCCTGCATTCCCCGCTATGCAAGCCGCGCAAGCTTTAGGTGTTCCAACTGTTCTGCATGAACAAAATGCTGTGCTCGGTCGCGTTAACCGGGTCTTTGCGAAAAAGGCAAAATGCGTGGCGTCTGGATTTGAAACGTTAATGCGCTGCCCAGCGGAAGCAAAACATGAAGTCATAGGGAACCCCCTTCGCGACCAAATCATTGAGGCTATTCCTTCAGAATATACATCGCCATCAAAAGACATTAATCTGCTAATTGTTGGTGGTAGCTTAGGGGCTAAAATCGTCAGTGAAGTGGTTCCACAAGCCATCGCCATATTGCCTGAAGATATTCGCGCGCGATTAAAGGTCGTGCAACAAACGCGCCCTGAATATCAAGACGATGCAAAACGCCTTTACGAAGCGGCGGGCGTGTCTGCTATTTGCGAGACATTTTTCTCTGACATTCAAACTCATTTGGCCAAAGCGCATTATGTTATTGGCCGTGCAGGCGCGTCTTCAGTGTCTGAAATCGCTGTTATGGGGAAGCCTAGCCTGCTTGTGCCTCTAGCGATTGCTATGGATGACCATCAAACGGCCAATGCACAGTCACTAGAACGCCTTGGAGCCGCCGATATTCTGCCTGAATCCGAGTTTACGCGAGAGCGTGTGAAAACTATCTTGGAGGAAAGGCTTAGTGATTCGAACTGGCTCAAAACCGCAGCAGACGCCGCCCGCACCGCCGGAAAGCCGCAAGCCGCTTCAGACCTCGCGGCGTTGGTCACAGCCATCGCCCTCAAATGATCGGTTCCTAAGCTTAGGGGCCAATACGAACAGGGATAGCATGCCTCGACCCGATTTGAAGACAAAGGCCCTCGCCACCAAAGTGCCGTTTGATACAGGCCCTATCCATTTTGTTGGTATTGGCGGTATTGGAATGAGCGGCATTGCTGAAGTCCTGCTTAATTTGGGCTATCAAGTTCAGGGCTCTGACATGCGCGAGAGCGCGAATACGGACCGACTCAAAAAACTGGGGGCAAAAATTTTCATTGGTCAGAAGATAGGTCAAGTTGATGGGGCAGGGGCGATTGTAATGTCCTCTGCCATCAAGGCTGATAATGTCGAGCTTGTAGATGCAAGGGCGCAATCCATTCCAGTCGTACGC
>CAYGSV010000048.1:0-13621 GCA_964352635.1 uncultured Algimonas sp. | reverse complement strand
GGTCAATAGGGTCTGAAATCTCGCGGCAACTCGCAGCCCTCAATCCTGCAAGTTTGGCGCTCTTTGATAGTTCGGAATATAATCTCTATCAATTAGAACACTCTTTGGCACCCTTGCGGCCTCTCTCGCGTGAGCCCGATTGGACGACTTACATTGGAGATGTCTGTGATGTCGGGCGTTTAGACGAAGTCTTTGAATGGGAACGCCCTGAAATCGTTATTCATGCAGCGGCCTTGAAACACGTCCCATTAGGAGAGACGAATCCGATTGAAACGTTGCGAACCAATGTTTTCGGATCCCGCAATGTGATTGAGGCCTGTGCAAAGCATAAGACAGAAAACTTCATCCTGATTTCAACAGACAAGGCCGTAAACCCGGTCAATGTGATGGGCGCGAGTAAACGCATTGTTGAAATGCAAATGGTGGCGATGGCGAAACACATTCCAACATTAAATACGGCGGCGGTTCGGTTCGGAAATGTTCTTGCCTCAACAGGCTCTGTCGTGCCGCTCTTTGAGAAACAAATTGCAGCGGGTGGCCCAGTGACTGTGACACACCGTGATGTGCAACGCTATTTCATGACAACGGAAGAGGCGGCGGCCTTAGTGTTACAAGCGGCGGCCTTAGAAGACCCCAAAGCCCCTAATCACAGTAACAACCAGTCTGATATTTATATGTTAGAAATGGGCGAGCCGGTAAACATTGCGCGCCTAGCCAGACAGCTTATTCGTTTGCGCGGTAAGGTGCCTGATAAAGACATTGAAATTCGTTACACAGGGTTGCGACAAGGGGAAAAAATTTCAGAAGCGCTGACAGGTGCATCTGAGGATCTGGTACCTACGTCGGTGACTGGTATTCAGCGTTTCACGGGGCAAATTGCCGATTCTAAAAACCTGTTGGCGCAGATTGATACATTGCTCAATGCGATTGATGAGCGTGATCGCAAGACGGTTTGTAAGACGATGAAAAAGCTTCTTCCTGGTTACAAACCAAACGGCGCTTTAATCGCGAAACTATAAAGATATTTCTTTATGTTATTTAACCCCACCTTGATGGGGTTGAGGCCTTTTACTCCGAAACCCCGCATGTTAACCGCGCATTGCATCTAGCGAAACATTCGAGACTCCAAAGGTTTTAACATGCCATCTCCCAATCCTGATCTCCCTGATTTTGACCCTGCGCGTTTGGCGCCTGTTAAACGGGCTCTCATTTCAGTCTCTGATAAATCTCGCCTCATTGATCAGGCGAAAGCGCTCCATGAACGTGGGGTAAAGCTCGTCTCTACGGGGGGGACGCACAAGGCCATCACTGCTGCAGGGATTCCTGTCAAAGATGTGTCAGAGCTTACAAAGTTTCCTGAGATGATGGATGGCCGTGTGAAAACTTTGCACCCTATGGTCCATGGGGGATTGTTGGGTGATCGCGATTTGGCGTCTCATAAAGATGCAATGCATGCCCACGGAATTCTCTCAATCGATCTTTTGATTGTTAACTTGTACCCGTTTGAACAGGCCGTTGCTTCTGGTGGGTCTTATGAAATGTGCGTTGAGAATATTGATATTGGCGGCCCCGCCATGATCCGCGCAGCGGCAAAAAACCATGCGCATGTGGCGGTCTGTACGGATGCCGATGATGTGGATGCCGTTTTAGCCGATATGGATGCCAATGATGGGCAAACCTCTGGAACGCTTCGTCAAAAACTGGCGGCAAAGACTTATGCGCGCTCGGCGGCGTATGATGCAGCTATTGCGAATTGGTTTACAGGTCAAGTTGAAGGCACTCCCGCCTTTAGTGCCCAAGGGGGAACGCTCAAACAAGAACTACGTTACGGTGAAAACCCACATCAAACAGCGGCCTTTTATACAGATGGTTCAAACCGTCCTGGTGTCGCCACGGCAACCCAACTTCAGGGCAAAGCACTCTCATATAACAACATTAATGACACAGATGCGGCCTATGAGCTCGTCGCAGAATTTGGGCGTAATTGCGAAGGCGCAGACCCTGCTGTTGCCATTATTAAACATGCCAATCCTTGTGGAGTCGGCGTCGCGAAAACCTTTATCGAGGCGTATAAATCGGCGCTAGCCTGTGATCCTGTTTCGGCCTTTGGCGGTATTGTCGCGCTGAACGGGCGTTTGGATAAAGAGACGGCGACGGCCATCCTCAAAGTCTTTACCGAAGTCGTTATCGCGCCAAGCGCAGATGATGACGCGATTGCGCTCTTTGCAAAAAAGAAAAATCTGCGTCTTTTGATTGTTGGAGATTTGCCTGATCCAAAAGCGCCAAGCATGACGCAAAGAAATGTCGGTGGCGGCATCCTCGTGCAAGACCGCGACAATGGTTATGTTGCAGATGAAGATTTGAAAGTTGTCACAAAACGCGCGCCAACAGAGGCGGAAATGGCGGACCTCCGCATGGCGTGGAAAGTCGCCAAGCACGTTAAATCTAATGCGATTATTTATGTCAAAGATGGTTCGACGGCAGGTATTGGCGCTGGCCAAATGAGCCGTATCGACTCGGCCCGCATTGCCGCACGAAAGGCCGAAGATGCGCAAGCCGCGGCAGGATGGGAAGCACCCCGCACACAAGGCTGTGCCTGTGCCTCTGATGCTTTCTTTCCCTTCGCTGACGGCATGCTCGCCGCCGCCGCAGCGGGGGCAACGGCCATCATTCAACCTGGTGGTTCAATCCGCGATGATGAAGTGATTAAAGCCGCAGACGAAAATAATATCGCCATGGTGTTCACAGGGATGAGGCATTTTAGGCACTAACTTTTCAACCGACGTCTTGGAAATTGGTCGAGGATCAATTTCAGTCGATTGAAAAGTTAGCGTTATTTTAACCTAAGAAATCAAGTAAGAATCGAGTTCCCAAAGCGTATCATCGTTTGCAGATTGGGGCATAACGGCCCCGCGCCTGCAAAGGCACCTGTGATTATCATTCAATGATTTATAGATGCCTGTTTGTGGGCAAGAATTACCAGAATATACGACCGTACCAATCGGCCAGTAAAGTTTGATGGAAAAAAACACTGTTTTCCCTCTCCAAAATAATGATTGAAATTTTGCGAGAAAGAAATACAGTTTACATGCAACTGTTGCCTGATTTCGATCTCGCAACTATAAGCGTCGGCGCTTTGCGCTGACGCTTTTTTATTCGCTAGACATATCATCCTCCATAGGTTTCTAAATTTTACTTTCGAAACGATTGCAGTCCAAGGTGCAGTAATTTCAAGGTTTTCTTGTGAACCACGCCGTAAGTCTGCGATGTGACATGAAAACGAACCGTTTCAGCTACATATAGTGTGTAATTCGGGTTGTTCGTCAACGGTTAGTAGTAACGAAATGAGACGAAAAAGGTTTACGAACCGTTAAGTCATTGGCATTGCGCAAAATTTTTTACAAAAGTGTCACGTAAATTATCGTTAAATAGTTGTTATTAAATTACTATAAATAACAACACCTTACCAACTTATTGGTAATTGACAGCTGTCGCGCATTTTAAATGCGAATCGATATTTTATAGCTTACCCAATCCCCAACCACCCTTCTTCGTCATAGCCCGTAAAACCAAATACAACACCAATCCCACCGGCCCAGCCATAAAGGTCAAGAAGAGGCACGGGATTAAGAGCCAGTGATTGAAGCCTCTGCGTTTGGCGTCGCGCGCTTCCCAAGCGCCGACGAATAAATCAAAGACAAGGAAATGCGCCCATCCGATGACGACGCCTGCATCAGAGGCAAATATTGCGCGTATGCCAGAGATTGAGGTGAAGTCCACATTACTCGCGCCGTGTCCTGCGAAAATGACCAAGCCAAAACAAAATATATAAACCCCGCCTAATAAGAGCGGATAGAGCATGGAATGGACAATCGCCTGCGTGCCTTTCCAATTCGGCAAAAAGATGAGTAAAGCCCAAGCGGGCAATACGCTGAGATTGATGAATTTTAGTAAAAGATCATAGGTCATGCGAAGACGCTAAGCCTCAAATAAGAGACAAACAAGAAACAAAATAAGAGAGAGGGTCTTCAGGGCCCGCCTACAAGCCGATGTGGGGCAACCTGTAAGGCGGGCTGCAGGTTACGAAACCGTTACCCGCTTATAAGTTATAGGTTGAATAAAATGAAAATAAAGACCAATAAATAGAAATTAGTGTTCTAATAAACCGAACATAACTATTTGAGGCAGCCCGCGTGGATAGATTAAGGCGGATGGAAATTTTTGTCACGATTGTCGAGGCGGGTCAACTTACGCGTGCGGCTCAAGCGTTGAGTTTATCAAAATCCTCCGTCAGCCATGCGTTAAGTGACCTTGAACAATATCTCGATTTACAGCTTATTCGACGCAATAATCGGTCTTGGCAAATTACAGATGCAGGCAAGTCATATTATGAGAAGTGTAAAATAATTCTGTCTGATATTGCGGCGATGGAAGATAGCGCAAGACAAGAAAGCCATGTGCTCTCAGGGCATATTCGTCTATCCGCGCCTGATACATTTGGCTCTTATACGCTGACGCCTATTCTTGCTAAATTTATGGAGATGCATCCCAATGTCTTGATTGAAATTAATCTGACAGAACGCATTGTTGATCTGATTGAGGAGCGTGTTGATATTGCGTTTCGCGCGGGGGAGATGAAGGATAGTAGCCTCGTGGCGCGCCTCTTGGGGGAGGCCGAAATGGTGGTGTGTGCAAGTCCGGCCTATCTGAAGAAATATGGCACTCCAATATCCCATCTTGATTTGAAAAACCATAAATGCCTGCGTTATTCCCGAAGCCCAAATTGGGTTCTAATGAAAGGGCAGAAGCGATTTAGTTTTATGCCTAAAGACCATGTTGTTACAAATAGCGGGGAGACTTTGCGTGAATTTGCTATTCGGGGGCAGGGCATTGGATACATGCCGACTATGCTGGCTTACCGTGCCTTGAAAAAGGGTAAACTCGTTCAAACGCTAAATAATTATACTGGTTCGGCATTGCCTGTTTATGCGGTCAGGACGGGAGATGACCGTGTGCCAACACGCGTCATAAAGCTCTTAGATTTTATTATAGAAGAGCTTAAGTCTAGACAAAAAGACATTGCTGAACTGATTTGACTCACTGCGTAAACATGACGAAATTATCATCTTTTGAAAAGCATACAGAGAGATAAGCACGAGCTAATATACGAATAGCTGGAGGGGCATGACGTGAAAGGATATGTCATGACCTATTTTAAATCCCTTATCTCTGCCTTGGCCGTTATAGGGCTTGCGGCTTGCACGACGACGGGCAATACTGAGAAAAATGCTGCCATTGGTGCTACGGCTGGCGCCGTTGCAGGTGCTATTATTGGCAATAACATCGGCGATGGTGATGCAGGAACGGGGGCTGCGATTGGCGCGATTGTTGGCGGTGTGGGCGGTGCCTATACAGGTAATCAAAAAGACAAAGCCATAGGTGAAGACACACGATTACGTCAACCTGCAGCGGGGCAAGAGCTTTATTATGACCAATCAACCGGACGATATTATTTCGTCGATGAAGCGACGGGGCGGACTTATTATCGTAATGGTGAACTTCGCGGATAATCACCCAAGACATGTCATCAAAAGGCGGTTGTAATGACCGCCTTTTTTATTGTGCAAAAATACCCTATATATAACGTATGAGCGATTATCCTTTTGAGCGGACGGCCACCGTCTATCCCGCAGGCACCTTATTAGAAGTGCGGGCTTATGGCCTTATAAGACATGTCGGCATAGCGACAGGCTACGGCACGGTCATCCATACATCGGCGCGTTTCGGGCGTGTTGAAGAGACCGATATGGCGGCGTTTTCCCAAGGTGCCTCCATTAAAATCCGTCATATTGCCTGTTCAATTACAGGGCCTGAATTGGTTGCGCGAGCACGTGGACGGAAAGGGGATCGATATAATGTGCTAATCAATAACTGCCAGCATTTCGTCACATGGGTCATGGAAGGCAAGGGCCGCAGTGAACAACTCGGCCCGTTAGATGCGAGACGTTTGTCCCGCGAATAGGGTTGCGCCCTGAATGGGAAACTATTCGAGGCGCAAAGAGAGTTTAACTATTTCTTCTCGTTTTTCGTCATCAAGGTAACTTCACCATTTCCAGCATTCACGGATAGAACTTTTGTGCGGCGCATCGTACAGGTGACTTCGAGTGCTTCACCTCCATCGTGGGGGATGGCTTTGAAGTGAATTACCTTTGTGCGTTGTCCGTCTTGGCGTTCAAAACGAAGGCGGTAATCATCCATGTTTAATTGGCCTTCTTGTGTAAAGGCTGTGCGGCATTTTTCTACGTCACCATTTGAGGCGGCCATAGCGGGCAAAGCGATAAAGGCGCTTGCTGCAAAAGCGGTTACAAAAGCTGTTTTTGTAAATGTTGAAATCTTTGACATCGGATATCTCCTTAAGTGATCCGTGAACATCTGCATGATGACAGACGTTCGGTATGAACCAAGAGATAGGGTGTGCTCAGTTTTTAATCTCGTCGATGTTGAAAAATGATACTCGATTCCGAAATCAATCAGACCTTTTCACAATCAATCAGAGGGGGCTCTATTTTGAGAGTAATTGTTGGCGATAAGCTGTGGGGGTCATGCCTTCATTATTGCGAAAGGCCTTATTAAAGGGCGCTAGAGAGTTATAGCCCGCATCCATGGCCAAGGTAAGAATAGGCGTTCGGACTTTTTCAGGGTTCTTAAACTCTGCTTTAATGGCATCAATGCGGTAGCTATTGAGAAAAGCGGAGAAGTTACGAAAACCGAGGCCCTGATTAATTAAGACACGTAACCGGTGTTCAGGTGTTCCAAGGTGCTCGGATAAGCTTCTGATTGTTAATCCTGGTTCGCGATAAATCATATCCTTTTCCATAGCCGATATGAGTTGACCTAATAGGTCCTTATCTCGTGGATCTACCGCATCTGATTGGATTTTAGTGTCCTCGGAAGGCGCTTCAGATTCAAAGCTTAGATTATTATGGTCTAACTGACTAAGCCAAAGCGTTAGCCAAAACACGAGTGGGAAGGTCGTGGCGGATTTAATAAAATAAAGATACTCTGATGGAAGCGGTATCCACCCATGTTCACTAAAGGTCGATAAAAGCACGGCAACGACAATGCCAATCACAAAATAATTTCTCGTTCTACGGCGAGACGTGATCAAATCATCCTCGCCTTCACGGATAATCGTGACGATTAAATGTGCCATCATGCCGACGACAATCAATTCACAAATCGTATCAAGGACGGGAGGGTAAACAAAGGCACCAGTCATTTCCGCATAATTATGGGGTATTCGCACAAGCCCTGAAGCAATGAACACCGCCCAATGTGGCCAACGAAGGGTAAAGTCATCTCTGAACAAGGCCAAACCAAACCACCAAATAGAGACAATACTTGTGAACTCCAAAAGGTAAGCCACAAATTTTACCTGGGGCGGTATACCTAGCGCCTCTGGGGCGGAGCCAATTAACATAAGAGCCACGCCAATACCGGCTAAGACAATAAAGATGGTCGGCCGCCAGCATAAGCGATCACGTATAGAGAGTGTGCAACACAAAAATAAAAGTGTGATTGCACCAATTCTAAAAAATGCGTCTAACCAAAGCATTATTTAACAAACCCTATTTGTAGTGTTTTCGTCAAGTCGTATGTTTGCTTACGGGCCAGTTAGAAATGTGGCCACGTTACAAAGCACATTATACCAATAAAAAACCCGCCATGAAGGCGGGTTATTCAAGATTATTTGCCACTATTCTATTCTGCGGCTTGCGCCTCACGGGCGAGATTCCGCAGAACATAATGTAGAATGCCGCCATTACGGTAATATTCTAGCTCGTTCTCTGTATCGATGCGGACATTAACGGTCACAGTCTTTGTTTTCCCGTCTGGATAAGTCACAGTAACGTCTAATGTGCTACGTGGGGTGATGTTTTCAATCCCACCAATATCAACGGTTTCTGTTCCTGTTAGGCCAAGGCCTTCCCAGCTATCGCCTTCTTTAAATTCAAGCGGGAGGACACCCATACCGATAAGGTTGGAGCGATGAATACGCTCAAAGCTACTGGCAATCACGGCCTTAACACCCAAAAGGATAGTTCCTTTGGCCGCCCAGTCACGGGATGAGCCATTACCATATAGGCTGCCCGCAAAAACAACGAGGTCTTTGTTATCGGCCTTATATTTCTGAGCCGCATCAAAAATAGACATGACTTCGCCTGTTGGGACATAAGTCGTTACGCCGCCAACTGTGCCGGGCGCCATCAAGTTTTTGATGCGGATATTGGCGAATGTGCCGCGCATCATCACTTCGTGGTTTCCGCGACGAGAGCCAAATGAGTTAAACTCAGCCCGCACGACATTATTGTCTTTGAGGTAACGTCCCGCAGGGCCGTCACCTTTAATCGCACCCGCAGGAGAGATGTGATCTGTCGTAATAGAGTCGCCTAAGAGCGCGAGGATGTTGGCGTCCTTGACATCTTCTACCGCATCAGGCGTTGTCGTCATACCCTCAAAATATGGAGGGTTACGCACATATGTTGACTTTGGCTGCCAATCATAAGTTTCGCCGCCTGTGACTTTAATCTTCTGCCACTGCTTGTCGCCTTTATAAAGGTCAGCGTAGCGTTCCGTGAACATTTTACGGTTGATAATTTTACGCACAACCGCCGCAATTTCAGCCGATGTTGGCCAAATGTCTTTCAGATAGACTTCATTGCCTTCCTTATCGACACCGAGTGGATCCTGATCAAAATCATGGTGCATAGACCCCGCAAGAGCATAAGCGACAACAAGCGGCGGTGACGCCAAGAAGTTGGCTTTTAAGTCCGGACCAATCCGGCCTTCAAAGTTACGGTTACCCGAAAGCACTGAACAAGAGACGAGGTCGCCTTCGGCAATCGCATTAACGAACTTATCAGCAAGAGGGCCAGAGTTACCAATACAGGTCGTGCAGCCATAACCAACAACATCAAAACCAAGCTGGGTCAGCGCTTTTTGACGCGTAGATTTCTCTAGATATTCGCCCACAACTTGTGATCCTGGCGCCAAAGATGTTTTGACCCAAGGTTTAACAGTTAGACCTCTTTCATTCGCCTTTTGTGCGACAAGACCTGCGGCCATCATCACATCGGGGTTAGACGTATTGGTACAAGACGTAATTGCGGCGATAAAGACATCGCCGTGATCGACGCTGTAATCCTCGCCTTTAACAGGCACAGCGCTATCACCATCTGGTGTCTTGTTAAATTCATCCCGTAAGATTTTTGCGAAAGTCTTGGCTGACCCTTTCAGGTCAAAACGGTCTTGCGGACGTTTCGGGCCAGAGAGCGAAGGCGTCACTGTGCCAACATCAAGAGAGAGCGTGTCTGTATATTCGGCGCGTGTATTATCACGCCATAGGCCTTGCGCCTTGGCATAGGCTTCGACGAGCTCAATACGGGCCTCATCGCGGCCTGTTGCGTTCAGATATTTCAGCGTGTCATCATCAATTGGGAAGAAACCACAGGTCGCGCCGTATTCAGGCGCCATATTGGCAATCGTCGCTTGGTCTTCGAGAGATAAGTGATCCAGACCTGCACCAAAAAACTCGACGAATTTACCGACCACACCTTTTTGGCGGAGCATTTCCACAACACGGAGCACGAGGTCAGTCGCGGTAGAGCCTTCAACCATTTTCCCTGTGAGTTCAAAACCAACAACTTCGGGGATTAGCATAGAAATCGGCTGGCCGAGCATGGCGGCTTCGGCTTCGATACCGCCGACACCCCAACCTAAAACGGATAATCCGTTAATCATCGTTGTATGGGAGTCCGTTCCGACAAGCGTGTCTGGGAAGGCGTAAGTGCGTCCCCCTTCGGTTTTTGTCCAAACTGTTTGTGCGAGGTTTTCAAGGTTCACTTGGTGACAAATCCCTGTTCCAGGAGGAACAACGGCGAAGTTGTCAAACGCTTCTTGGCCCCACTTCAAGAAATCATAACGCTCACCATTGCGCTCATATTCACGGTTCACATTTTTCTTAAAGGCTTGCTGCGTGCCGAAATAATCCACCATAACAGAGTGGTCGATAACAAGGTGCACAGGGTTAAGCGGGTTAATGGCGTCGGCTTTCCCGCCGAGCTTGACCATGGCATCCCGCATGGCGGCCAAATCAACTACAGCAGGGACACCTGTAAAGTCTTGCATCAAAACACGAGCTGGGCGGTAAGCAATTTCGTGCGTGGATGTCTTTGGTCCGAGCCAGTCTGCCACGGCTTGGATGTCTTCTTTTTTGACGGTATTGCCGTCTTCGTGACGGAGTAAGTTTTCTAAAAGGACTTTCAAAGAGCGAGGCAATTTTGAAATACCTTTAAGACCGTTTCTCTCGGCCTCTTTCAGGTCGTAATATGTATAGGTTCCGCCGCGCACATCCATTGTGCGTTCGCAATTAAAACTGTCCAGTGAAGCCATGAGCCATCATCCTCTAAAATAAGGGTCTGCAAATATGGGCGGCTTATAACAGGAACGCGCTCGGTTTCAATTATAAAGCGCGGTTTGCGGGGCAATTCGCCCTATACATTCGTCTATAGTGTCAAAGCGATTGCGCATAACTCCGCCAAGCATATTCGCACAGGCGTCGTCCGGCCATGCGAGCAGAGAGATAATCGCTCAAGGCTTGTTGCTCTGCAGTGAAGGGTTGGAAAATTTCAAGGCTCTGAGCGGCCTTGAGTTGGAAAAGAAAGTTTTGGGCTGAGGTCTCAGCGCGATCCCATTGAGACACCACTTCAATCGCTTTAATCGTCGCGCGGAGGCGCGAGGTCTCTAAACTTGCTTCCACATTTTGTGGATGTAATTGATGTATGTGAGTCGGCCCGCCCATAGAGTGGGGCTATCAGGGTAAGGTTGTATTACAACTCACCTTTATGGTTATAGTAAATAAGACATTAACCGTCAGTCTTAAGGCGTCCATTTTTTTGGATGAAAGGGATTTGCGTGAGCGTAAACAAAAGAGTCAACGGCATAAAGCCAAAGACTTTAAAGCCTGCCCAGAAGTCTTCTGAAAAATTACGCCAAATCACCTCGTTCAGCGCCGCACAAAAGAAAAAGAAAAGCCCCCAACGGATAGCGAGGGTGTTCCATTTGTCTAAGGGCATCTCAAAGGCATTGCCTAACATCATTTCTAAGATGTTACGTTTGAAAACGACGCCGCCAATAACGGCTACACCAAATAAAGCATTCATGAAGGTGGGTTTCATGAAAAAGATAATTTTATTATCGAACCCAATCGCCAGACCTGCGGTGATAGCAATGATGACCGTTGAGAATATCAACATGCCTGACACGCTCTTATGTTTGACCCAAGATGCTATTAACGCCAAAACAGCAGCAATCGCAAAGATACCTGCGGCCTGTAACATAGCGTCATCAGGACTTCTTCGTCGTAAAATTTGATAAGCGACAAAGAAAATCAAAAGTGGGCCAAATTCAAAAACCCAACTTGGCTTTGTCTTCTTTGAGGATGTGTCGGGTGTTACGTCATTCATGTCAGGGGATGTGCATCAGGATCAGACCAAAGGCAAGCAGAACAGCCAGTAGACTTCGCCGCATTCCAAAGGCCTCCTTCAACCAAAGCGTAGCGAGTATGGCCCCAAATATAACGCTTGTTTCGCGCAAGGCCGCCAACCCTGCCAAGGGCGCGAGCGAAAACGCAAAAAGCGCGGTTGCGTAAGTCACAACACCGAACAGGCCCGCAATAATTCCACCTTTCCAATCTTTTAAAACTTTATCTTTCAATCCATCCCACTTCAGCGCAGTTACAATGAGGCTAATTCCGATGCCTTCGACCACAAAAAACCAGGCAATAAAGCTGAATTTATAAGGCGATAGCCGCATGCCATATGTATCGACGACTGTATAAATTGCGGTCAAAAGCCCGCTGAACAAAGCAAAGCCAATCGCTATGCCCGCGCCTTCAATCTTTATTTTTTGTGGCCAACCAAACCCAATCAAAGCCGACACAACAATCAACAGCCCGATTATTTCAATCAGCGTCAGCGGTTCTTTCAAAATCAAAAAGGCAAAGAAGGCGGTAAGGGCCGGCGCGAAACCCCGCATGATTGGATAGACAACCGACATATCCCCTTTGGTAAAGGCTGCCGCTTGCGCCAAATGATAGATAAAATGAATGCCGACCCCTAACAAAAGGATGAGCCAGACGTTCAGTGGTAGGGTCGGCAGGAAAAAGATAAAAGGAAAAGAAACAACCGCCGTCGTCAGCCCCAACACGCCTCGTAAAACGAGTTTGTCCGAAGACCGTTTGAGAACCGCCCCCACAAAGGCATGGGCGACGGCGGAGATGAGGATTAAAACAATTGAGAGTGAGGTGGGGCTCACTACCCTTCCATCTCATCGGCCACACCCGACAGGGCGGCGGCGAAGACGGGGGCGGAGAAGTTTTCTAGATCTTCGATTTGTTCGCCAATGCCGATACAATGAATGGGGAGTTTGTATTTATCCGATAATGCGACGAGGACACCGCCTTTGGCTGTGCCGTCGAGCTTCGTCATAATTAAGCCCGTAACTTCGGCAGTTTTGGCAAAGGCTTCGGTTTGCATCAGCGCATTTTGTCCCACTGTCGCGTCGAGCACCAGAATAGAATGATGCGGCGCGGTTTCGTCTTGCTTTTTAATCACGCGTAGGACTTTGGCGAGTTCGTCCATTAATTCAGTGCGGTTTTGCAAACGACCCGCCGTATCAATCATCAAGATATCATAATTCTCATTTCGGGCGCGCTCAATCGCGTCATAAACAAGGCCTGCCGCATCGGAGCCAATCTTGCCCGAAATGACAGGCGCATTGGCGCGCTCACCCCAAACAGAAAGCTGTTCAAACGCCGCCGCACGGAATGTGTCGCCCGCCGCAATTAAAACCTTTTTGCCTTCATCAGTGAAGCGTTTCGCAATTTTACCAAGCGTGGTTGTTTTGCCTGACCCGTTCACGCCAACGAACAACATGATTTGTGGTTTCATCGCGCCCAGCACGATCGGTTTTTCAAGCGGGGTGAGGATTTCTGAAATTACATCGGCGAGGGCAATTTTAATTTCGAGGTCTGTGATTTGTTTATCAAATTTATCCTCTGATAGGCGCGATGTCACTTTCATCGCGGGGCCAGTGCCCAGGTCCGACGCAATTAAAATGTCTTCTAATTCTTCAATTGCGGCGTCGTCCAATGTGCGCTTCGTAAAGCTTGCCGCCATGCTCTCAGACATGCGCGAGGTGGATTTGCGGAGGCCTGCTGAAATACGGTTGAGGAAGTTAGACGGCTCATCCGTGGGCTCAGGTTCAGGGGCGAGCTTGCCTTCGGCTTCTAGCTTGGCTTTGCGTTCGGCCTCTAATTTGGCGAGAGCGTCGCGTTCATTGGCTTCGCGGGTCGCGCGCTCTTCGGCTATGCGGGCGCGGCGTTCGGCTTCTTTGGCTTCTTCGGCCATTTGTTTGAGGCGGGCGTCTTCGGCGGCTTTGGCTTGTTCTTCTGCAAGGCGCTTGGCGTCTTCTTCGGCCTTTAATCGCGCGGCTTCTTCTTGAGCCGCTATGTAAGCAAGGCGCGCGGCTTCCGCTTCATCGCGGTCTTAGGCTTCTCCTA
>CAYGSV010000047.1:12880-13627 GCA_964352635.1 uncultured Algimonas sp. | reverse complement strand
ATCTTATCCGCTTCGTGGGCGGGTTTATCCCATCTTATGCGACTAATCCTTGGGAAGCGGAGGGCGTAGCCTGATTTATGGCGTTTGCTGACTTGGGCGGAGTCAAAGGCGACTTAAACACCGGATTGTTTTTTTACTTTCTTCGTATCTAAAACAGCCTAAAGATGTGAGCAGAAGAAAACATGCTGGCCCAACATTTTTATGAAAAAAATTATTCGTTTAGCCCTTTACGCCTTGCTGGTAGCAACAGCGCTCTTTCTCGCGTTTCAGCTTTTTTCGTATAATCGCTACGTTGCGTCTCAAGAGCAAAAAGTTGTGGCGACAGGGCAAGAAACCACACAAGCGGTTAAAGTCGAGTTAGAGAGTTTTCTCAAAACCGTAGAAGACGCAGCTGTATCTCTGGGTGAAAAATTCGGAGAGCAAGAGTTCACGGATGTCGAGGTAAAAGAGCTTATTAAACAAGTCTCTCTTGATTATCCCGAAGTGCGAGGCGTCACGGCCTGTTACGAGAAATTCGCGTTCTCAGAGACGCAAGAATTATATTGTCCCTATTATAATAAAAGCACGCAATCCTATATCGATATTGGTGATAGTTATGACTACACGATGCAAGGGACTGGTACGGCGTGGTATACAGAAGTCGTAGCGGATGGGGCGAAGTGGGCGAACCCTTATTACGGGGCAGGCGCGCAAGAATGGTTCGTCGATTACGGTGTTCCTTTTTATTATTCTACAGGCCCGAAAAAA
>CAYGSV010000047.1:0-12870 GCA_964352635.1 uncultured Algimonas sp. | reverse complement strand
AGAGGTGCGAGGGATCGTTGATTTCGCGCTTGAGGTTGGGGATTTCAAACGTTTAATCCATACGATGACCGTTGGTAAAACGGGCTATGGCTTTATCACGTCTGAAAACGGTTTATTCATTACGCACCCCATCGCGGATTATGTTGGCACAACAAAAATTCAAGATTTATTAGAGCGTGAAACGCGCGAGGGATTACTCACGGCCTATCAAGGGATAATAGGAAAAGACGTAGGGTATGAAGAATTTTTCGATGCAGAACAGGATGATACGTCTCTAATTTTCTACGATCATTTGCCTTCCGCGAATTACGGCATGGGCATGGTGTTTTTCAAACGAGACCTAATGGATAATCAACGCATAAAAGACAGGCGCATCATTAAAATCTGCCTTACTTTATCGTTCCTCTTTGTTCTCGCGCTAACGCTATATTTCGGTCGTGACATTCTCGACCGTACAGAAATAGAAGTGATTAGTGTTTTAGCGACCTTACTTTTAATCGCCAATGTGATGTTTATCGGATTTATTAATCACAGCGCGGTTGGTGACCTCGGCGAAAGCGACAGCCCGCCCATTATTAATACAACAAGTCTTGGTAATTATGTAGGACAACAAATCTCTCGGGCTGAAACCTTAAAAGTCGATACGCCGATAATTGTGCCGACGGGTATTTATGTCGAACGTATTGATTTCGTCGATAGCTATAATGTCAATTTAAGCGGCATTATTTGGCAAAAATATCCGCTGGATGTTACGGATAACGTTAGTCATGGCGTGCGTTTTTCTCAAGTGTCTCCCTTTGCGGAAGCCGCTTATTTCGAGGAGACTTATCGAGAGGTAATAGGAGGTAAAGAAGGCGAGGCGGGCTATCTTTTAATCGGTTGGGATTTCCGCCAAACCTTACGCCTTAATTTGAAATATGATGCCTACCCTTTTGATAAGCGTCATTTAGACATTGAATTAAAACCCATGTCGCACAAAGACAACTTATTGCTGGTGCCTGACTTGAATAGTTATGATTTCACCAGTCCTGCTAGGTTAAGCGGCCTCGACCCGAATATAGAAATGTCAGGCAACCAATTTACGCGGAGTTATTTTAATTTCACAACGGAAACCTATGATTCCAACTTTGGATATGGGTCGAAAACCTATCTCGAAAATGTGCCTGTCTTGCACTTTAATATCCACATTAAACGTCTCTTGTTGAATGCGTTTGTAACATATTTAATTCCAATATTTGTCGCGCTAAGCCTGATTTATATTCTCATAATGGCCTGTGGTAAGACAGAGGCGCGCCAAGGCATTATTGAAAGTATGGCCGCGTTTTTCTTCGTGCTGATTTTCTCTCATATTGATTTACGCAAAGATATTGAGACTGCGGATGTCATGTTCATGGAGTATTTTTACTTCATCACCTATTTCTTGATTGTGGCGTCTACTTTGAATTTGATGTTCTATACCAAGAGCAAAACAAGTGCGTTTGATTTCAATGATAATCAAATCTATCGGGCGATTTATTTCCCGACATTTTTCTTGTTGTTACTGATTGTGATGATTGTTAAGTTTTATTGACGGGTGGAGAAGTCAAATCGGAAACCCGCCAATAAGACTTTTCCATTTTGTCGCGCACCAAATCCGCCTGCCCCGAAATAATCACTCGCGCTTTGGGCATCATTGATGAGGAGCGCGTAGTTTTCTTGCTCCGAATAGAATTCGGTGAAGAGCTTAAATTTATCCGTGAGTTTGTAGTCAAGGCCCAAATGATAGGTATCGCCCGAAAATTGATCGCCTAAGCCAAGGCCGAATTTATAGATGAATTTATCTTGGCTATATTGAACGAAGCCATTGATAATATCACCAAACGTATCGCTATTCTCATATTTCGTCGCCAAGTACCAATTATCTTTTGAATAAGAGACAGCAATGCCTTGGGTGTCCGCGATAGTCCCATCCATATCTTCGCGGCCTGCCGCCACGCTCAATCCGTCTTTCGCGTAAGCGAGTGTATAGTGCCAGCCTTTTGGCCCGTCGCCTGTCCGTTCAATCCGCGCTAATGTGCCTGTGAAGCCTTTGATGTTCGGCGTTGAATAGGCAATCTGGCGTTCTCTGAAAAACGCGTAAGTCGTATAGCCCGCATAGACAGAACTGAAATAATCGACGGGATAGCCAACATTATTGTAATAAGGTAGCCAATCTTTCCCAATCAACAGCGTGCCAAATTTGCTTTCCGCTTTGACGCTATAAAGACGCGAATCCTCATCATCAAAAAAAGACGGATCGCCAAATTCAAGATCTGCGGCATTGATGTTTACTTCATAACGGGCCGTGATTTTGAAATCCTCATCACCAAAATCAATCGCCGCCCCCAAGCGTGAATAGGCATCCGAAAGACCGATAAAATTTTTGTCTTCGCCTAATGAAGCCTCATCAACGCTCACATAATTTGTGTGCAAGCGGATGGAGCCGTAAAGCTCGATATTGGGAATAACACTTGTATCTTGTGCATTGGATAATGGTGTTGTGAGTATCACAAAAGCCGTCGTGCCAATGAAACGCTGAAACATTCTTCTACTCCCCCAAGCAGTAAAAATTGTTAACTTGATATATTTAGGTCGTCAAAAACTTATCACTGTCACTCTACAGCCAACGCCTAACGCGATTTTTATAGGCGATGTACTCCGCTCCAAAAAGTGTCTCCAAGGCGACTTCTTCGGGTTTAATCTGGATGATATTCATAACCCAAAGAAAACCGACCACTCCAAAAAATGTGAGAGGATTGCCTAAAAAAACAAACCACCCCAGTAAAAATAAGAGCATTGCGAGATACATAGGGTTGCGAGATATTTTATAGAGACCGTTTGTCACGAGTGTGGATGACTTGTGGAGTTTAATCGGATGCACGGTTGTTTTCGCTTTGACAAAAGCCCCGACCGAAATGGCCGCGATAATAATTCCGGTGCCAGCCGATACCGCCGCAAGTAAGCTTTGTCCCGTAAAGCTATAATTCAAATCAGGTAAAACACGTGTAGCGCCCCACATGAGGGCGGCCCAGAACAAGGCTTGAAGAGGGGGTGGTATATGTAAACTCATAAGGTTTCATATCATACTTTGTAGATTTGTGAATTAACGCTTCGCTTTATGTTTGCTGGTACGCCCCGAGACACGCTTGCGCCACATACGAAAACTACTCGGTTGCATATGCCCGCGCATAACTTTGATAACCTCAGGCTCAGATAATCCCGATTGTGCTTTGATGTCATCAAAAGACGTCTCATCATCCCACGCCATCGCGACGATTTCAGACGTCGTTAACTTGCCTTTATCTGGGCGGGGCGTGGCAGGCACAAAGTCATCAGGGAATTTTCTATCGGTCATGGTATGATTACGTCTGACGAAAACGATTGAGACTTAGTAAGCTTATTTTAATCAAGTCTTGAATTCAAAATTAGGTAAAGAATGAAAAGCTTCTTTCAGGGCGTAACCCCAACCATTTGATATCTGCTGAAAATAAGGGTCACTTGGATTAATACGTTCACATTTTCCGACATTGAGGCTATCGGCTTCATAAATCTGTAGGTCCAAAGGCAGACCAACAGAAAGATTAGCTTTTAAAGTTGAGTCAAAAGAAACAAGAAGAAGTTTCACAGCGTCCTCAAATGATAAATCTTCATCATAAGCTCTTATTAAAATAGGTTTCCCATATTTTGTTTCCCCAATTTGAAAAAAGGGACTATCGGCTCCTGCTTCGATAAAATTGCCTTCTGGATAGATTAAGAAGAGACGGGGCGGCATGCCTTTAATCTGCCCTCCCATGATTATTGTGGCATTGAACTGACTATCCGCTTTTTGACCTGCTTCCGTCGCATTATCGGCAATGACTTCGCGCAGTGTGTCACCAATCAAACGAGCGATTTGAAAGAGTGTTGGCTCTTTAAATATAGAGGGATCCCGATTCTCGGGCGAAACAGAACGTTCGTCTAATAAACTGATAACAGCTTGCGTTGTTGCTAGGTTCCCTGCCGTCAAAAGCGTTATAACGCGATCACCAGGTACAGACCAACTACGGAGTTTTTTCACGATGGAAATATCATCTACGCCCGCATTTGTGCGGGTATCAGACATGAAAACGAGACCTTTTTTAAGGGCAAGACCTACGCAATATGTCATAAGGCAAACTCATTATTATTGTTGTTGAACTTGTATGTTAACCGAGAGCGACTCGCCCGCACCGCCATAAGTCATGCCAGAGATAGGCGCCACATCTTGGTAGTCAAGCCCGCTTGCCAGACGAATATAGCGCTCATCAGGCGAAATTCCGTTTGATACGTCAAAGCCAACCCAGCCTAAATTATCTAAATATACTTCTGCCCAAGCATGTGTGGCCTCTTGCATTACTCTGTCATTCATCATTAAATATCCGCTGATATAGCGTGCGGAAAAACCTGCCTGGCGCGCAATTGATATAAAGATGTGAGCATGATCCTGACACACGCCTTTCCCAAGCGATACAGCTTGTTCGGCATTAGTGGAACTATTTGTCGTCCCGGTCTCATAATGGACAGAAGATGCAATGGTTTCTGACAAGTTGTGAAAACTTTGCGGTGTGTGATTTAAAGGATGGGATAGCCCTTTCAATAGGGCCATGACTTGCTTTCCTGCTTTTGTTAAATCCGTTTGCGTTTGGAAATACCATAAAGGAGCAAAGCCTTTGTGGTCACCAATAATGCCGTGATTGCTTTCAATATCGAGCAGGCCTTTTGACGTAATTTCAACATGCTTTGTGTCTGGGTGTAAGGCGACTAAATGGACATGATTATTATGATGGTCTAGAAACTCAGCCTGAATATCACCACCAGAAATAGATAATTCCCAATTGATACAATTTTGACCGGAATTTGTTTTCGGTGTCAGACGTAATTGTTGTAAACCGTAATTCAAAGAATCTTTGAAATTATAATGGGTTTGATGTTTGACGGACAGCCTCATTATTTTGAAAACCTGAAATCAGTTTCTATTTGAACGGCTATTGCGCGATTGCGTGATAAAAACTGCGTTATAAATTCATGTAACCCGCTCTCAAAAACACTATCAATTGTTTCTACTTTCAAGGTAGTTTGAAGAATGCGGGCCATCTCGCCGGCCTCTGAAGATTGATTATAGGCTTGATCTAAATAATTTAGATTAGTCACGATCTCATTCATGCAAAAAGCGAGTGAGCGTGGCATACAACGATCCAAAATCAAAAAATCAGCAATCGCCGAGGGGCTTACTTCGCCCTTATGAAGCCACCTGTAAGATTGCTGTGCAGAAACAGAGCGTAAGACACCTTCCCATTGCACATTGTCTATAGGGCCGCCGACAGCCGATGCAGAGGGCAGAAGCACATAATATTTCACATCTAAAATACGCGCCGTATTGTCAGCCCGTTCAATAAACGTCCCCAGTCTTGTAAAGTCAAAAATATCATTCCGCAGCATTGTCCCATAAAGGGCCCCTTGCACTTGAGCACTTTGACGACGAATAAGTCCTAAAATAGCAGGTATATCTTTTTGAGAGACGGGCTTTTTCAAAGCCTCACTAAGGTTCAACCATGACTCATTAACGGATTCCCAAACTTCACGGGTGAGTGCGGTTCTTGCAAGGCGGGCATTTTGCCGGGCATTGGCCATGCTTGAAATCACGCTAAATGTGTTTGATTTATCTCGCAGTAGATAATCCATAACGGTTTTGCCATCGCATTGATTATGGCAAGTTTTGAAGTGATCCAATAATCCCGTCGACGTCAAAATGGATTCCCAATCCCTCAATTCATTTTGAGACCGCGTGAGCGCCATACGCAAACCCGCATCAATTAACCGCGCTGTGTTTTCGCTTCGTTCCAAATAACGGAACATCCAAAAAAGACCATTAGCTGTTTTTCCAAGCATCAGTCTTCCAATACCCATGTGTCTTTTGTGCCGCCACCCTGTGAGGAGTTAACAACCAGTGAGCCCTTTTTCATAGCGACACGGGTCAAGCCCCCTGGTGTAATATCGATTTTATTGGGACTAACCAAAACAAAAGGCCGCAAATCAACATGGCGTGGTGAAAGGCCTGCCTTGGTAAAGACAGGCGTCGTTGAGAGTGCCAATGTGGGTTGCGCAATATAATGAGTTGGATTCGCGATGAGTTTCTTCTTAAAATTCGCAATCTCTTTTTTACTGGCGGCTGGCCCGACTAACATACCGTAACCTCCAGAGCCATGTACCTCTTTCACAACTAACTCTTGCAAATGCTCAAGAACATAGAAAAGGGAATCTTCATCCGAACATCGCCATGTCGGAACATTATTTAGCAGAGCTTTTTCACCCGTATAAAACTCAATAATATCAGGCATGTAGGAATATATGGCTTTATCATCTGCAATACCAGCCCCTGGAGCATTCGCAATTGTGATGCCACCCGCACGGTAAATATCCATGATACCGGGTACACCCAACACTGACTCAGGATTAAAATTAAGCGGGTCAAGATAGTCATCGTCCACGCGGCGATAAAGGACATCAATAGGGTCGTAACCCCGTGTGGTGCGCATACAGACGCGGCCATTCTGAATTTTAAGGTCATGTCCTTCGACTAACTCCGCACCCATTTGGTCGGCGAGGAAAGCATGTTCGAAATAAGCAGAATTATGAATACCAGGTGTTAGAATAGCAACGGTTGTTTTGCCTTCACACTGCATTGGCGGACAGTTTGCCAAAGACCGTTGTAAGTTATGAGGGTAATTACTGACAGGCTGCACTCTATTTTGAGAAAACAGATCGGGAAACATCTGCAACATAGTTTCTCTGTTTTCTAACATGTAAGAGACGCCGGACGGTGTGCGGGCATTATCTTCGAGTACAAAAAATTCATTTTCATCCGTACGTACAATATCGACACCCACAATATGAGTGTAAACCCCGCCAGGGGGATTAACGCCTATCATATGGGGCAAAAAGGCTTCATTATTTGCGATTAAATGTTGGGGTAAACGCCCAGCTTTTAGAATTTCTTGGCGGTGATATATGTCATAGAGGAAGGCATTAATGGCTTTTACACGTTGTTCAATGCCCTTGGTGAGTTTAGCCCATTCGCGCGCGCCGATGATGCGAGGAATAATATCAAACGGTATGAGCCTTTCATCCGCGTCTTTTTGACCGTAAACGTTGAACGTTATGCCTGTTCGTCTAAAAACGGCCTCTGCTTCAGACATTTTCTTGCGAAGCGATTGACTGTCTTGCGTTTCAAACCATTTCTTATAGGTCTCATAAGGTGGACGCGTTGTTCCACTATCTATGCCCATCTCATCAAAAAAATTCATAAATCCCCTTTATCTTACTTATACAGTTAAGGATGAATGGTTCCAATGAATTTGGAAAATTAACCGAGGAGGCTTTATTGTGAACAATAAATGTTCAGGCTCTTGGAGTTTTATCTCAAAAGAAAGCCGCGCCCAATCGTGAATAGGCATCCGAAAGACCGATAAAAGTTGTGTCTTTTGCAGTCGATGTTTTATCAACGCTTACATAATTTGTGTGAAGATGGATGAATCCGTAAAGTTCAAGTTTGGGATTGATCTCAGTTTTCGTCTCATTGGCGTGAGCAGACGTCGTTAACTTGCCTTTATCTGGGCGGGGCGTGGCAGGCACAAAGTCATCAGGGAATTTTCTATCGGTCATAATAAGCTTACGCTTGAACCTATGGAGGCGTTTCAAATTCATATAAAATAATAACGGGCTGAGCCCGTTATTGAGATTTGTAATTAGTCATTATTATAATTTGATATCATCTATCATAAGGGTTTCTGTTAGACTTGGGTCATCATTTCTCAACAAATCAAGACTGACAAAATCCCCAGCGGAGTTGAGGTTGAATTTCAAAAGGTTTGGATAATCCATAACTTTGAATGTGTTGTCTCCGAGATAAACCATTTCACTTTTGTCTTGTCCTAAGAAATACTCAAATACGCCAGAAGAAAGATAGAGCTGTCCGTCTGTTTCTAATATCTCAAGATAGGGGGCTTCGCCGTATAGAAACTCTTTGTAAGTGCCTTTAATGGCGAGGCTTAAGGCCTCTGGAATGTCGGTAGAAATTGCCCCTTCATAAGGTTGTCCCCACTGCATCATATCAAGCACTTTACTCCTCGCAAACGTAAAGACAGGTGTACGGTTCGGTCTGTCACCATTGCCAAAGAAAGCAATACCGCTGCCGTTTTCAATAGAGGCTAAAACTTCACCCCCAACCCCTGTATTGGAGCCGCCCATAATCAACCAATCAACATTGTCAAATCCGAAACTGCGCGGTCCAAAAAAGGAATGTCCACTTGATGATTTTAAAGTGATTATATCGGTCACGCGTTGCGCGGATTTTTGAGAAATTCTTGTGCCTTTCTCTCCTTTCAGTGCCTTCTGCAAATCAACAGATAATTTTATCATATCTTCGGGTGTCGACCACATACCCGACGGGGCCACTTGAGGCGTAATGGGTATTCCAGACCGTATGACATCGCCTTTGCTGTCATGGACACTCGCAATATTCGTCAAGAAACCGGCTTCATTCGGCTGGATCATTGTCGTGTTTGTCATATCGAGTGGGGAGAAGACATATTCATGCGCTAAGTCGTGAAGCGGCTTTTTGAAATGGTCTTCGAGCGCCATCTGAACAATCGTGTAGCCGCCGCCGCTATAACGCCACTCGCTTCCAGCTTCGAAGACGAAATCAATGGGGATATTGTTATAACGCGGTAGCTTACCCTCCAAACTTTCTGTGAGCGTTGGAATGTTATCGCCTTCGTAAAAATCAGAGAACCCTGAAAATTGAGAGGCTCCTGACATATGAGATAAAAGGTGCGCCCAAGTAATGGGTGTCTGTTTTGTAAATTCATTCTCGGGTATTTTCCAACGACTGAGATAGTCATTCACGGGGGCATCAAGATCAATGAGGCCTTTTTCTTCTAATATAACACTGAGCAATGCCGTAACGGGCTTTGACATAGAGGCCGTGCTGAACGCCGTATTCTCATTAATTAATTCAGGCGATGTTGAAGCTTTAACGCCCCATTGTTCGGAGTAGACAATCTCATAATTCTCAAAAATCGCTAAGCTGAAACCCTTAAGGTTATGCTCCTTCATTTTAGCCGTAACCTCAGATGAGAAGCTCGCGGGAATTTTAGCTTGTGCCGCTGCGAGTGTTTCAGCGTTTGACGGGTTAGATGTTGTCTGTGTGACACTGCCGCACGCTGTGAGGAGGCCAAACATTGCTGTACATAAAAGAAGTTGTTTCATTATCTATTCCTATTCTTTAATTCCCATACAGGGCGTTTCTGTTGCCCATCAAACATGTGCGGAGAAACCGCCTCTCGCTATAGAGGATCGGGTAACGGGGGTGTTTTTTCGGCGAAGGGAGAGTTTCTCTTTGCTTAATGTCATCAACTTCATAAAGAGAGATATGATAACGCTCAGATATCTATTAGTTTTAATGGCATTCCTTTTTCTTGGCCCGCTCAAGAGTACAGCCCAAACCTATCCGTCTTTTGCCAATGACACTGTTATTGTCTGTACCGCATCGGAAAGAGACTTATTGCCCCCTGAAATAGACGCCGCGGATTGTGAAGAAACCTTGCTTGGGAATGTTAATCCGCAAGGTGGTCATATTTGGGCATTTTTTACAATCAATGTTCCTGACACTCTTCTGGAAAGTTTTGAACCCCTCGGTTTAGGTGTCTCAGCAAAAGCATCATCCATGATTTATTTAAATGGTCGAGAAGTCGGGCGAACAGGACTGCCGGGTGATACAAAACAATCTGAAACGCCTGGGCGTATGGACAAAATATTCCCTCTTCGCGAAGGGGCCTTAAAAGTCGGGAGTAATGAGATTGCGATAAGGATGTCGTCCCATCACGGATTAATCAAGCTCAGCAGTCCCGTGCATAGTGTCTATGTATCACGCTATGAAGATCCGCAATCCCGACGATTGCGTCGTTATGCGCCTTCACTTTTACCGTTTGGAGTTTTTGTAATTGGGTCTTTATATTTTCTCATAATGGCGTTGGTTGGACGGCAAAAATACAGAGCCGTTTTGCTAAGTCTGATGTCTTTTTTAGTGGCGTTTCAATTATTTGCAGAAGTGAGCCGTGGCGTCTTTGCCTATCTTTATCCATTTCATGATTATCGACTCATTGTCATATTAATGTGTTCGGCTTTATTTGGCGTGTCTCTCTCTCTTTACAGCGCGCGCGTTTTTAATCCGAAAAAGCCAAGGGTCTGGATTGCTTTGATTGTTCTAGTTTCGATTACTTCATTAATCGTGCCGTCTGGCTTCGACCTTAAATCAAGTGCCTCACTTCTTTCGCAAACGTTCCTAAGTCTGATAATCGCAGTGTCGGCCATAAAGATGAAAAAACGATTGGCGATAATTTTTGCATTGTTTTTATCTGTTTTCGCGAGCGTCAATATTTTGGCGCCGAGTTTGTTTCTAGATCTCTATTTCTACTATGTCCTTGCGCTCTTGATGCTTTTCTTATTCGCCCAACAAGCGTTGGCTTATGGTCAAGAACAGGCTTTGCGCCAATCAGAAGAAATACGCGCGAATAAACTCCAAATGGCTTTGGATAAAAAGAACGCCGAAAAAGAAGATATCGTTTTATCTCTCTCAGAGGCAGGAAAAATCCATAGGGTGTCAGCAAAAGATATTGTGATGATTAAAGGGGCGGATGATTATATCGACGTGACACTTAAAACGGGGAAGACGCGCTTGATAAGCTCGACTTTGACTGAAATAGAAACGCAACTCCCTGCTTATTTCTTACGAACCCACCGGTCGTACATCGTCAATATGGATGAAATTATAGAGCTAGTCCGAGAGACCTCGGGCACAGGTGCCCTAAAATTAAGCAATTCACTGTCTGCTCCTGTCAGCAGACGCATCATGCCCGCCGTCCGCAAGGCTCTTATCTAATTTTTACTTTTCATTAACCATGTTTCGTTCAATCTTCGCTCAACCGTCATGGCAGTGTCATCGATTCGGGGTCGATTGCAAATGTCATCTGACGTTAGCGAAGGGACTCTATGCGCTGTAATTATGGGCAACACGCGTTTCGGCCGCCCAGCCGTTCAAATTCAACTCAACATATCGGCATGTTGCAGAAGCTTAGACGCCTCTGCCGAAAGTCAGACAGGCGGTTCAGCGTGAAAATGCCCGCTTAGTAAATCTAAAACTCTTTAACTAATTTAAGACTTGCCAATTAATTTCAAGAACCTGTCTTGCAGGGCAGGATTGGTTTTAAACTCACCCGTGAATTGCGTTGTAATGGTCGAGACATCAGGGTGATGCACACCACGCGTACTCATACATTGATGAACGGCGTCTATCATGACGGCAGAGCCACGCGGCTTTAACGCACTATCAATGGCATCAGCGATTTGAGCCGTCATTGTTTCTTGGGTTTGAAGGCGTTTAGCAAAAATCTCGACGACTTTTACTAATTTAGAAATTCCTACAACTTTATCGGTCGGCATATAGGCTACATAAGCTTTGCCCAAAAACGGCGCGATGTGATGCTCGCAATGGCTCTCAACGTCGATTTCACGCAAGATAACCATATCATCATAGCCAGAGACATCTTCGAAAACGCGCGATAATTCTTCGGCTGGATCCATATCATATCCACGGAACCATTCTTTATAAGCATTGACGACGCGCTTGGGCGTGTCTTTCAAACCTTCACGACTAGGATTGTCACCCGCCCACGCAATCAGGGTGCGGACGGCGTCCATGGCTTCTTCCTTCGAGGGGCGAGGCGTATTGGCAACAGCTTTCAAGCTGGGCTTTTTTGTATTTTCAGTGCTCATGAGCGGGCCTATAGCGCAAGACAGGCCCAAAAGGCCAGTCTCTAAAGCCGTAATACGGTCATACCGATATAATGGACTTATTCGCCCTCTTCTATTCGCCTTGATAGTCGCCCGTAATCATACAGGTGCCGTCATCTTGCGCGGTTGTGCCTTCGGGACAAGCAATACGCACAGTTTCGACCGTAGTATCAGCGGGAATGGCTTGGACAGGCGCAGAGACAGGTTTTTGCATCACGGCGGGGGCCGTCATCACATCACCGGTTTCTTTCACCATTTCTTTGTCCATATTCCAGTCTTTTTTGACCATTTTGTCAGCGCCATCGACAATGGCATCAGACGCCATTTCGCTTTTGACGGCATCGGTCATTTTATCTTTAGCCATGTCCTTAACTGTGTCTTTGGCTTTGTCTGTCGCCATATCGACGGCCTTATCTTTGACGGCGTCTGCGGCCTGAGCCATTGAATCTTGGGCAAAGGCGGGGTTCGTCATAAAGCTAAAGGCGGCTAATGATAGGGATAGAGCCAAGGTGCGGGATACGTGTTTCATAAATCTCTCCAAAACGCCCACCCAAGCGAAGACAGATTTACGCCCAAATAAGGCTAAATTATGAAAGCCCTCATCCGCAAGACAGCGCGGTCGTCAACAGGTCGAACCGCTCTATCTCTGCCGTACTCATAATATGGATGTCATTCGCGGCGGCGGCTTCGCGGGTGAAGACATAAAACGCGGGCGTAATACCCATATCGCGGAGAAACCGCTCCTGAATAGATTTGCGGGAATCAAACAACATCTCTTTCGCGCCCTCTCCAATGCCGTGACCCCACGAATGAACACCAATCCGTGCGCCGCAGTCCATGGAGCGTTCTGTCCCGGCCAGAAATAAATCCACCGCGCCAGAGGCTATGCGGCTGTCAGCGTCGAGATGCGTTTTCAGACCGAGCTTTCGGATACGCCGGGCAAGCCCCAAATTCGTATCGGCATTTTGCGTCCCTGGCATAGAT
>CAYGSV010000046.1:0-13631 GCA_964352635.1 uncultured Algimonas sp. | reverse complement strand
ATCTTTGTCACGCACGTAAAGGCGGTGGGCTTTCAGCGCTTGGTTGATATGATGGACAACGGTGACGTTTTCGACGTCATAGAGACTTTCGCCCTCCAAGAGGCCTTGTTCACGCAGGATTTGTTCAATCTGCTCATTGCCTTCTTCGTTAAACGTCGCGGTGCGCGCTTTCTCGTCGAGCTCATAACCTGTTTCAGGAATGAGAGGCACGATTTTGTCGACCGTGCGGTAAAGCTCTGACTTATCATCCGTCGGGCCAGAAATGACGAGCGGTGTACGGGCTTCGTCAATCAGAATGGAGTCGATTTCGTCGATAATGGCGTAGGCATGACCATTTTGGTCCATCTCTTCGACGCTATATTTCATATTATCGCGCAGATAATCAAAGCCGAATTCGTTGTTCGTGCCATAAGTGATATCGCAATTATAAGCCGCTTGGCGACCGCCGCCATATGGCTGATGGTTATTGATACAATCCACGGTCAGACCGAGGAAACGGTAAACCTGTCCCATCCATTCCGCATCACGACTGGCGAGGTAATCATTCACCGTCACAACATGCACGCCGCGCCCTGTGAGGGCGTTCAGATAAGCGGCCAAGGTAGAGACCAGTGTTTTACCTTCACCCGTGCGCATTTCTGCGATTTCACCGCGGTGAAGCGTGATACCGCCAATAAGCTGCACATCATAATGGCGTTGGCCGAGGGTACGCTTTGCCGCCTCGCGGACGGTGGCAAAGGCTTCGGGTAGGAGATCGTCGAGGCTCTCGCCGTCTTTAAAGCGTTGTTTGAAGATGTCCGTTTGGGCGCGCAGGGCATCATCCGTCATAATCTCATATGTGGGCTCGAGCGCATTAATTTTGGCCACCAGAGGGCGTAGTTTCTTCAGCTTTCGGTCATTTTCTGTGCCGAAAATCTTCTTGGCGATGCCTAACATGAAGGCTCCTGATGTTTTGTCCCAGAGCCTGCGGACTTATCCTGTCCGTGCACGCTCGATAATTCTTTCTGGTGACTTAAGAAGCCTCCCTTGGTAAGTCAATGAAAGGGGCCAGTTATCCGCTGTCTCTGTGATGAAAAAGGGACGAAAAAAGGTGTAATCTATGCGAGACTTGACCAAAGCTGTCGTGATTGCCGCTCTTTTGTGTCTTTCGGCCTGTCAAAACCAAGGGGCAGAGGCGCCGGAAAAAGCGCTAGAGACGGGCGCGATGCGTTTGGGCGATGTTGAGGTTGCCAAAGTGGACGGTACATCGGTTTACCAGAGTGATGTCGAACGCCTCGCCATAGAGCGTGGCCTCATCAAACCGGCTGAGCCGTTTTCGCAAACAAACCCTGCCTTTTTAACCTTGCTCGAAGAACTCGTCGATCAGCGTTTATTGGCGCTGAGTGCCGTGCGTCGCTCAATGGACCAAACGGCCGAGAATAAGCATCGTTTAGCGGCGGCGCGGGAACGGATTTTGGGCAATATCTTGGTTGAAGAACACCTCAAAGATACCGTCAATGAAACCACCATCCGCCGTATGTATGATGAACAAGCGGCTCTGGTGGATAGAGGGGATGAAATCCGCGCGCGGCATATTTTATTGAGCGATGAGGCTTCGGCTAAAGCCGCGCTTAAATCTATCGAAGAGGGCGAAGACTTCGGCGAATTGGCTCGCTCGATTAGTTTGGATGAGGGCTCACGAGAGACAGGCGGGAACCTCGGTTATTTCACCCGCGATATGCTGAGTCCTGATTTCACTAAGGTGATTTTCAGCACCAAAAAAGGCAATCGCACGGCGGTATTTGAAACGGAATTTGGTTGGCATATCGCCGAAGTGCTCGATCGCCGCCCCGCACAAAAACAGAGCTTTGAAACACTCCGCCCGAATATTGTGAAGTTTATGACCTTTGATGCTATTCAGTCGCTGGTTCAAGACTTGCGCCGCGAGGGTGATGTTGAGATTTTAGTTGAGGCGCCTGCTGATACTAAAACACCTGATAATGAAACGCTTGATGATCAAGGTTTAGAGGATGAAGAGTAATGGCTGATTATCCTGTCTCGCCTTTCGCGCCAAAGGCGTTCCCAAAACTCCCGCCGATTGACGGTTTCACCATGGCCACGGCGGAAGCGGGTGTGCGGTATAAAGGCCGCACGGATTTATGGGTGTTGCGGGCTGAAGCCGGCACGACGCTCGCGGGCGTCTTTACAAAAAACCTCTGTCCCGGTGCGCCTGTCGATTGGTCGCGCAAAGCGTTGAGCGCCAAAACGAACGGCCCACGTTTGGTCATCGTCAACTCAGGCACGGCGAATGTCTTTGGCGGACAGAAAAGCCGTGACGCGGTCGTGGAAACGGCCCAAGGCGCGGCGGACGTGTTTGGCGTGGACGCAAACGTCATACAACTTGCCTCAACAGGCGTGATTGGCGTGCCTTTAGAGGCGTCAAAACTTACAGATTGTTTTCCCGATATGCTCGCCGATTTAGACGCGGATGGGTGGGAGTCTGCCGCTCGCGCCATCATGACAACCGATACTCATGCGAAAGGCGCTACGGCCACAGCCATAATTAATGGTGCGCAGGTGCGTATCAACGGCATCGCCAAAGGCTCGGGCATGATAGCGCCTGACATGGCGACTATGCTCTCTTATATCGCGACGGATGCCAATATCGCCCAACCCGTTTTACAAACGCTTTTATCCGACTTAGTCGAGACAAGCTTCAATGCGATTACGGTCGATAGTGATACCTCGACCTCGGATACGCTCTTGCTCTTGGCGAGTGGCAAAGCAGGTCATAAATTAATTAAAGACATATCGGATAAATCGCTTACGGATTTTAAATCTGCGCTGTCCAATGTGATGAAAGACCTTGCCTTGCAGATTGTGAAAGACGGCGAAGGCCTGACAAAATTTGTGATCGTTAACGTGTCTGGTGCGGTCTCTGATGGCTCTGCTAAAAAAGTCGGCATGAGCATTGCTAATTCACCCCTCGTCAAAACGGCGATAGCGGGCGAAGACGCAAATTGGGGTCGTATCGTGATGGCGGTGGGCAAGGCAGGGGAACCTGCGGAACGCGATAAGCTATCCGTCTGGATTGGCCCGCACCTTTTGGCGGAAGCGGGCGAAGTCGCGCCAGATTACACAGAAAGCCATGGCGCCAATTACATGAAAAATTCTGAAATAGATATTCGCGTTGATTTAGGTTTGGGCGAAGGCCACGCCACGGTTTATACTTGTGACCTGACCCATGGTTATATCGATATTAATGCGGATTATAGAAGCTAATGCCTAATGTTATTTATGTGGCCGCCGCGGCTCTGATTGATGCAGATGGGCGGGTGCTTGTCACCCAACGCCCCGCAGGCAAGGCCCATGCGGGGAAATGGGAGTTTCCGGGCGGCAAAGTGGAAGCGGGTGAAACCCCTGAACAAGCGGTTAATCGCGAACTCCGCGAAGAATTGGGACTGGAACCTTGCGAACGCTGTCTCCAACCTTTTTCTTTTACGTCCTTCGCCTATCCTGACTTCCACCTCTTCATGCCGCTCTATCTCTGCCGCCAATGGGACGGCTTCGCCATGCCGAAAGAAGGGCAGGGAATAAAGTGGCTCTTCCCCAGTGAGATTGTGAAGCTCGATTTAGTCGAAGCGCATGTGGAGTTGGCGCGGGAATTGGCGGACAGGATGGTTGATGGGAAGCGGTTTGCGGGATAAGGGGAAGAATAGATGTCCAGTAATGACGAAATAGAAATTGAAAAGCAAAGTGTCTTAGGCGGGCTTGACCGTTTTGTCACCAGTATTGCTCTTGCTATTGTCGCAGTCTTTCCAACGTTTGCCTTTGGAATCGTAAAACCTTGGCGATTAACACCCTTAATCGTCAATGATGAACCCGAAGGCCGAAAGGGTGCCATACTCAGCCCTGGTGCATTTTTTGTGGTCGCATTGACCGTCGTATTGGTTTTGGCGGCTGTCGTCAGCACTGAAGAAACACTGGCATGGAATGGGTCAATGATTGGCCCAGATTGGGCCGTTTCTGTCGCCTCTTCTGCCGCAGAAGGCAATGTTTGGAAAACGGTTTCTAAAATCACGCCCGTTTTTCTCGTGGCCGTTTTTTGGGGAGTTATAGGGGCTAGTTTGAAAAAATGGGTTGGGCCCTGGTGGACTCTCCGCGTGAGTATAAGAGCGGCGTTTTATTTTGTAACGATATTGGTCAGCTATGCTATTTTAATGAGTGCAATTTTTGATGCGGTTACCGTGCATTTAAATAAACCAGAAGTCAGTCAGTTCGCTTATAAGGTTTTACCTCTGACACTTGTATTTTTTATTTCTTGGTTTTACTTTTGGGTATTTAATGCCGATGACAACATGTCTGGAAAGCGCGCTTTTGTGCTATCCGCTGGAATGTCTATATTATTACTCACTATATTATTTGGCTCAAATTTTCTTCTCATTATGACTTAAATCTTCTTTTCTTTCGTCCCTAGCGCCTCAGCCAACCGCATCTTCGCGCTCCCCGGTTTTAACGGCTTTTGCTGGCTCTCATGGGGGCTCCAGCCTGTTAGCCATAGGATTTCAAATTGGGCTTTGAACTTGCCGTCTTCTGTCTTGGGATAGGCGGTCCCTATTAAGTCCATGATGCCTTTGGGGAATGATTTTTTGTGGCGTGTCGTAAGTGTATTGGTCAGGCCAAGATCGCGGAGGTCTTCGACTAAAGTTTGTAAGTTGCGATAGGTCACTCACGCGGTCTTTATCGACGACAGGGAGGTTTAATCCCGCGCGGCCTAATAAGCCTGCCGCGCTTTGATGGTCTATCATCGGGTAGAGCCGTGCTGTTGCCCCGCCAAACAGCGCTTGGTCGATGTGATAAAAGATTTGGCGTAAATCCATTAAACTCTCTCCGCCAAACATCGAGGCCATGAACAGGCCGTCCGCTTTTAGGTGAGAGCGCAAACGCATCAACGCCCCGGGGAGGTCATTTTCCGTTTGCAGGTCGAGTAGGCTGATGATGAGGTCATACTTGCCTTCGATGCCTTCAAGCTTATCCACCCACTCCAAAGCCTTAGGCTGGCGGTTATCAGGGAGTTCGGCAAGGATGGCCTCTCGCATATCAACAGGGGCCAAAACCACGCCGCGCTCAAATTGTCGGTTGATGTCGGCGATACGTGAAGCGGCATCTTCGGCGCAGCGTGTGAGCAAGAAAGACGGCCCTTTCCGCACCATACGATTTTGCGCGCGTGATTTGGCCAGCGCTTGCGCGGCGGCGTCGAATATTTGCGGGACGTCCTTTTGCGGCACTTACTTTTTCTCCTTGAGGCGTCTATGCAAAACCTATGGGCAAAAGGGAAGTCTTTAGCGCGGCTCGCAATGTCGCAATGCGTCTGGCGCGACAGACGGTGGATATTATTCTGCCGCCGCAAGACCCGTTCAAACTGACGGAGAGTGATTGGGCCGAGGTAAAGTTCTTGGATGCGCCATGTTGCGTGACCTGCGGTTTTCCGTTTGAGTATGATATGGGCGAGGGGGCGTTGTGTGGGGCGTGCCTGACGAAGACCCCGCGATATTCATCTGCCCGTTCAGCGATGATTTATGATGAGGCGTCTCGGCCGCTTATCTTGTCGTTTAAACATGGCGGAAAGACGCAGAACCTCTCCAAATTTGCTACACAGTTAAGACGGGCAGGGCGAGAGTTTTTACCCGATGCCAATTACATCGTGCCTGTGCCTTTGCATAAGGGGCGGCGGATAAAGCGGCGCTATAATCAAGCGGCCTTATTGGGGCGGGCCTTAGCAAAAATCACGACAGCCGAATTTGACCCTGATATTTTACGTCGCATACGGTCAACGCCGAGCCAAGGCGGGCAAAGTGCGGCGGGGCGGCGGCGTAATGTGCAAGGTGCGTTTGCGGTCGAGGATAAGGCGAGGCCTAAATTAAAAGACGCACATATCGTCTTGATTGATGATGTGATGACGACGGGGGCTACGGTGGAATCTTGCGCCTCTCTCTTGCTCAGGACTGGCGCAAAGCGTGTCGACGTCCTATGTCTTTCACGAGTCATAAAAACAGACACGCCCAAAAAGGATATGCCCCATGGCCAAAGTTGAAATGTACACAAAAATGGGATGCCCGTTTTGTATTCGTGCCAAAATGATTTTGAAGGACAAAGGCGTTGAGATTATCGACATTCCCGCGTCTATGAATAAAACGAAACGCGCCGAAATGAACGAGCGCTCTGGCGGACGGAATACCTTCCCGCAAATCTTTATCGATAACAAACATATTGGCGGTTGTGATGACCTTGTGGCGTTAGAGGCTAAAGGCGGTCTTGATCCGCTCTTGGCCCATTAATTTATGCGTGTCGGATTAGTTCAGCTTTGCTCCAGCACGGATGTTTCTAAGAATATTGCGGTGACATCGGAATTAATTCGACACGCCGCAGATGACGGAGCGACGTTCATCGCGACACCTGAAATGACCCATTTAGTGCAAAAGGATAAGGCGGGATTATTCGCCTCTGTCCGACCGCAGGATGAGGACCGCGGCGTTAAAGCCTTTGGTGGGTTGGCGCGAGAGTTGGGCGTCCATATCTTGATTGGATCGTTGGCAATTAAATTTGGCGACAAGGTCGCGAACCGCTCTTTCCTATTTGGGCCGGATGGGGCCATCCAATCGACCTATGATAAAATTCATCTCTTTGACGCGCAAGTGTCTGAGACGGAAAGCTATCGCGAATCCGCGACTTATGTGGCGGGTGATAAGCCTGTCTTGGTCGATATAGGCGCGGCGACACTAGGCTTGTCGATTTGTTATGACCTTCGCTTTCCTGCGCTTTACAACGAATATGCGAAGGGCGGCGCGCAGATACTCACCGTGCCGGCGGCTTTTACTGTCCCAACGGGGCGGGCGCATTGGGCCGTATTACTACGGGCCCGCGCGATTGAAACGGGGAGCTTTGTGATAGCCCCCGCCCAAGGGGGATTGCACGCTGATGGGCGCAAAACCTATGGCCATTCGATGCTGATTAACCCATGGGGCGAAGTCGTTGCCGAATTGCCGCATGATAGGCCTGATTTCATCTGTGAGGATATCGACTTAAGTGAGGTTGAGACCGCCCGTCGTCGTATTCCTGCTTGGCAAATTTAATGCGGGTTCCTACATAGTCGCCATGATCAGATATGATTTGATATGCAAACATGGCCACAATTTCGAAGCGTGGTTTTCGGGCTCGGCGGATTATGACCAGCAGGCCAAAGACGGGCTATTATGTTGCGCCGTTTGCGGCACCCCTAAAGTCGAAAAAGCTATCATGGCGCCCAATGTGGCGACGTCGCGCAAAAAAGAAGCCGCCCGTACAGAGCAAGCCAAATCTCTCGCTATGATGAGTGCCCAAGCCAAGAAAATGGCCGATGCGGTGAAAGCCGAAATCTCAGAGAAATGCGATTTCGTGGGTGAAAAATTCGCCGATGAAGCGCGGGCCATGCATTACGGCGACAAAGACGAGCGCCCGATTTATGGTCAGGCGTCCGTCAAAGAAGCGGTTGAATTATCCGAAGAAGGCATAGGCGTCGCGCCTCTGCCAGAACCCTTTGTCCCTGATGAGGCGAAACCCGTCAAAAAGCTCAACTAAGCCGCTTTTTGTTCCCACACATAAGTCTTTTGCGTTTGCGGTAGGGTCACGACATTATCCTCAATGATAGAGAATTGATTGATGACCGTGTCAAAACGCGCATCACGCACGGCGGTTAAAATATCTTGCGGTTCGGCAAAGGGGCCAAGCGCCGTCAAAACCGCAATTTGCTCATCCTCATCTGGCAATGTGGCATAGGCTTTGGCCTGATCAAAAGAAATCGCACGGTTGAAAAAGGCTTTACGTAGAGGGGTTGCCAAATGTGAGAGGCTGATGATGTCTGTCACAGAACGACGACAGAGATAGAGCGCCTCCGCAATTGCCGCGACCTCTTGTCCTTGTGATTTAAGGCTCATCACGGATTCATAAATGTCATAGGCGGATAAGACAGAGGCCGTGTGAAAATCAATGCGCCCTGCCTCCTCGAGATGGATATAGGGAACCGTAGTAAGGCTACGCGGCAATGTGCCCGCAAAGGTCATGCGGCGGATGGCGGCGAGGCGTTTCTTACCATCGGCGACAACTAAGCGGCCTTGCGCTTGGGTCACAATAATGGGCGTCATCAATCCGTATTTTTGGATCGAGCGTTCGATTTGCTTCACATCCGACAGGAACTGTCCGAAGAGCATTGGGGCGCGCAAAGTTTTAAACTTTGAAAACGGGGCGCGTTTTAATTCTACTGTGTGCATAACTCACTTCCTTCACAGACTTATACACATATCAATGCTTACCAGATTGCGTCGGTTCCATTAACTATGTGTCAAAGTGGTTAACGTCTGTTAACCTCTTATGTCTTTAATATAGTTATAGAAATTGGCTAAATTAAGTCACACTCACGCACTTTACTGTGAAGTTGAAATTAATTCACAGGGTTAATTAAACCTTAACGCGATTTTTATCCACAGCGGGGTGAGTTTGCCATTGAATAATGACTTCAACTAAATAGAGATGGAGTATGACTAAGTTTCAGAAGGTATAATTATGTCTTTTATTACCAGTGGTCTCACAACAGCGATTATCGTGGGAGTGGTATCCACCGTACCTTTGCTTATCAAACGAAACTCTAGAACAGGTAAAACCCAGAAGAATGATAAGGGTGAAAAAAGCGTCGATTTGTTCAAACCTATCTTCTGGATATTTTATCCAATCTGCGCCGCGTTTATGGTTTTAGGTCTTTATGTTACTATCTCTGAAAATGAACTCGTCGCAGGAATAATTTTATTGTCGATTGGAGCCATTCTTTTAATACCGTTTATTATTCTCCACCTTTCCAAGACATCTGTAGATTGGACATCGGAATTTATTGTTGGTGCTAAGTCTGGTGTAAGCATCAAGAGACATAAAATTTTATGGCGTGATACCGTTTCGGCAAAGTATCACGCAAACCATACTATGGAAATTAAAGATAAATTTGGAAAAAAGGTCTTCTGCTCAGTTTATCATAAAGGCTGGCCAGAAATCATTGAAGACCTAAGACGTATTCGACCTGATATAGATACGTCTGATTTCGACTAGATTGGCACTGCCAGTTTAACCACCCTTCCCAACCGTCACATAATTAATCGAGGTGTCGTTTGAGAACTTCCAGACATTCGTCAATGGATTAAGGCTCATGCCGATGGAGGGGTCTGGGGTTAGGCCTGCGTCGGTGAGGTAGCGTTTCATCTCGGTGGGTTTAACGAGTTTTTCAAATTGATGCGTCCCGCGCGGGAGCCACCGTAGGATATATTCTGCCCCGACAATGGCAAAGGCGAACGCTTTGAAGCTGCGATTAATCGTCGAACAAATCATGAGACCGCCAGGCCTTACCATCTTGGCGCAGTCTTTGATGAAATCAGCGGGGCTGACGACATGCTCAATCACTTCCATATTCAAAACAGCGTCGAAGGGCTTTTCGCCGCTCTCGATTAATTGCTCAACAGTACCGTGAATATAATTGACCTCGACGCCCACTTGCTTGGCATGTGTCTTGGCGGTTTTGAGCGTTTTTTCAAGCGCATCAACACCTGTGACCGTCGCGCCCATGCGTACCATCGGTTCGCATAACAATCCGCCGCCGCAACCAATATCCAAGAGGCGTAGGCCTTTTAGGGGTAAATCCACTTCGGGGTTACGGTGGAAATGCTCGCATAATGTATCACGAATAAAACCAAGCCGCGCGCCGTTCATAACGTGAAGCGGTTTAAACGGCCCAGTAGGGTCCCACCAATCCGCCGCCATACGCGAAAAGCTATCCATCTCGGCCGGATCAACCGAGACAGAGGACAAATGTTCAGGAGCAGTTTCAGAATAGGCCATGATTAGGTTACGTTTTATATGGGTTTAGGTTTGGCGAAAATGAATTAAGGGTAGGTCTGAATTCGTTTAAATTCAAATAGCGGCTTTCCTTTAATCGAACAAATTGTATGGCTGACTTGAGAGACGCTAGATTTTTGAGACTGCGAGAAAAGTGAGTATTGCGGATTATAAAACCGTCCAGTTGCGCCTTCTAATGTAAAGCTATAATCAAGGCTTTCTGTGTTTTGTTTTTTAAGGCCTTTGGGGTTTCCGTAATTCGCAGGCATATCGGTTGTAAGTGTGCAATCAACTGTCTGAGGCATACCTGTCTTATTCGTAAACTCAAATTCGAAACCATACCATGTGCAGGGATAGACCTCTCCATCGTAAGTGCATCGACCTTGCCCTGTTATTTTAATTTCTTCTGTGACGTGACAGATAAAGCCATCTCTTTTACGCTCGCCCTCAGCATTGATTTTGTAAGGACAAACCAAGCCTGATTTAAAATTACTAATTGTCACATCCTCTGAAATGGCCGTTTCAGCATTACAAGCAGCCAAAGTTAGAGCTGCTATGTATAAGGTACGTCTGAACATTGATGGCCTCAATTTTGAATATCTATAGATTTAATAACCGAAAGCGTCGCGCGTAAGGATTTCGTCAAGTCTTCATCCACTAAGGCGCCGTCTTTAAACACACCGTAAAACTTACTAATCGAGAGATGGGCTTTGACGTCTAGGCCTTGATACGGGGCGACGTTTAAGACTGTTGCCATGACGCTTGCGCCGCCGCGCCCGCCAGGGGAGGTGGAGAGAATGACAGCGGGTTTACCTTGATAGACTTTGGCTTCAATCCGGGACGTCCAATCATAGAGGTTTTTATAGGCGGCGGTGTATGAGCTATTGTGTTCAGCGAAAGAAATAAGAAGGGCATCCGCCGTCTTGATTTTCTCTAAGAATTGATGCGCCAAATCGGGTATGCCGTTTTCTTTTTCGCGGTCGATACTAAAAAGTGGCATTTCAAAATCATTGAGGTCGATGATTTCAATGTCTGCATTGGAGACAATATCCGTTTTGACGATATGGGCCGCATGGCTGACCAATTGTTTATTGATGGAGTGGCGAGAATTACTCGCGCCAAAAGCAAGAATTTTCATTTTTTGACTTTCTTTGGCGCTACGAATGACTCGTCTTTAATGCCCAATAGCATTTTCACATTCCACGCCAATATCGCAAGGGCGACGCCTAGCCAAATAAACATCCATGTGCGATCGGAAAAGAACCCCATTTCCCGCTCGAACGCCAAGAGGTCAGAACTCGGCCCTGATGTCGTGTCTTGTAAAATATAGATAACGCTTGCGAGGCCCAAAAACATCAATACATCCCGCCCATATTTCGTTTTAAATTCGACAAAGAATAAAAAGGCCGCAAAGGCACAGAGCACGAGAGTCGTGAACAACGAATTATACCAAATAAAGCCTGAGACCAGCATAGTGAAAATCACAATACTGAGGACGGGTTTCATTAATTTCGGTTTGGTCGCGCCAATATAAAATAGAAGGTTTCCGAATAAGGCGCTGCCCAAATAGCCGCCCATAATAATCACGGGTCTATTACCACCAAGGGAGGAGGTGACGCCGCCTGTATTCGGGTCAATCCGAATATATTCCACCGCACCACCCGTAATCAACGTGCCAAAGGCATGGCCAAATTCATGCAGGAATGTCACAAATATCCGCACAGGATAAAATAACCGCCATCCCCAAATGCCGCCATAATAACTCGCCCCGAAATAAATCAGCAGGATGATAAATATGCGTAAGAATATCGAACGGCGGGTCGTCATACCCTCTGTTTAAAGCGGAAAGCTGGGATGTCGATTTATTTCCGCGATAAGGCGTTATATCTGCGAATCTAAAGGTTGAAAAATTTCTCTATCCGCGTAAGTAGAGCGCTGATTTTAAAACCGTAAAAGACCCTTCACAATGGCCCGTATTGTCATGAAATTTGGCGGCACTTCTGTCGCAAATTTAGAGCGTATTCGCCACGTGGCGTCTCTTGTCGCCGAAGAGGCCAAGGGCGGGAATGAAGTTGCCGTTGTGGTTTCTGCTATGAGTGGTGAGACGAACCGCCTGGTCGCCCTCGTTGATGCACTCGATGCGGATTCTGACAAAGGTACGGCCATCGAAGATGAATATGATTCCATCGTTGCCAGTGGGGAGCAAGTCACCTCTGGGCTTTTGTCAATTGCGCTGCGCCGTCGCGGCTTAAAAGCGCGGTCTTGGCTTGGCTGGCAAATTCCGCTGCGGACAGATATGGCGCATTCCAAAGCGCGCATCGCAGAGATTGAAAGCTCTGCCATTGGCCCATCGATGAAAGACGGCAATGTTGCTGTTGTTGCGGGGTTCCAAGGTGTGAATGACGAAGGTCGTATTTCGACGCTTGGGCGCGGGGGTTCTGATACCTCGGCTGTCGCTTTGGCTGTCGCGTTAAAAGCGGATCGCTGTGATATTTATACTGATGTTGACGGTATTTACACGACTGACCCGCGCATTGCCAAAGATGCGCGGCGTCTCAACCGTATTGCCTTTGAAGAAATGCTTGAGCTGGCCTCATTGGGTGCAAAAGTCTTACAGACGCGCTCTGTCGAACTGGCCATGAATAATAACCTGCCGATCCGTGTTTTGACCAGCATGGCCAATGTCGGCGATCCCAATCCTGGAACTCTGGTCTGTCATGAGGACGAAACCATGGAAGAACGTGTTGTAAGCGGCGTCGCTTATTCTCGCGACGAAGCTCAAATTACCTTACTGCGCCTAGAGGATAAACCTGGCATGGTGGCCAAAGTCTGTAAGGCGATGGCGGATGCCAACGTCATTGTCGATATGATTGTCCAAGGTATTTCAAAAAGTGATAAAGCCGCAAACTTAACCTTTACAGTCGGAAAGCGCGATTTAGATAAAGCCCTTAAAGCGCTTGAGGCGTCCAAAGGCTCGATCGGATTTGAAGGATTTAAATCTGACTCTGACGTGACGAAAGTCTCCGTCGTCGGTATCGGTATGCGCTCTCATACAGGGGTCGCGCAGACGATGTTTGAAGCCCTCGCAGAGCGCAATATCAACGTCAAAGTTATTGCAACGTCTGAAATTAAAATCTCAGTGCTGATTGATGCGGAATATACAGAGCTCGCTGTGCGCGCGCTGCATAATGCATTTGAATTAGAAAAAGCCTCAGCCCCTAAAGTTTCGGCACCCTAACGAAATTTGCATTCCTGAAAAAAAAAGCATTTAGAAAATGGACAAATAAAGTCCAATTTCTAAATACAACATCATGCAAAATATGTGACGACGAATGCAAAGCATTTGGCTCAACTCTTAAATATCAATCTCAACCACAGCATCTATCTCTACCGCCACATCAAGCGGCAGGCTCGGCGCACTTACGGCAAATCGTGCGTGCCGCCCTGCATCGCCAAAGACCTCTACCATCAAATCAGAACAGCCATTAATCACTTTGGGAATATCGGCTTGCGTGGCCTCTGGCGTGGCTTGAACAAAGCCCCCTAATTTCACGATACGTTTGACGCGAGAGAGGTCTCCATCACAGGCCGCTTTCATTTGGGCAATCAGGTTCAGCGCAGAGAGCCGTGCCGCATATTGGCCACGCTCTACATCTAAATCTTCGCCTAAACGCCCGCCAATCGTCTCCTCTCCAATTTTGGAAATTTGTCCCGAAATAAAAACCAAATTCCCGCTGACG
>CAYGSV010000045.1:0-13650 GCA_964352635.1 uncultured Algimonas sp. | reverse complement strand
GCTTGGTCTGTGGGTGACGGTGCAATCGCCGCAGGATTTATGATAGTGACCTCGTCTGCATAGGGCGACGCCTCAACAGGCGTAGAAGCGATTATAACATCGGAGTAAACTGGCGCAGCGTCTGAATAAACAACCGTCTGGCTTTGGGCTTGTGTTGTATTGGTCGCAAGCTGTGTCGTCGCCTCTTCGCCTTCATATTTAGACGAATATTTATAATTCGGGTTCTCTTGATACGTCGCACAAGCCGACAGACTAAGAGCGGCAAGACCAAGAGTGAAAAGTTTAAACGACATCATATCTCTCCGGATAGTTTCGCGAAGATTCTGCCAAAATATGGATAATTATTCGTTAATTTCATAAAAGTCTAAATCATGAACTTTTAGTGTAAATGAAAAATTTGCACCTTTATACACAGCTATATCAGTCAGTCGCTTTAAACATTGAGGAAGAAACTACTGATTGAAATCATTGTCAGACAGTTTAGTAAAGCCAAAAATTAAAGCACTGTATCATTGGAGCTCTAAATGAAAATCACAACGAAACCCGTTGAGTATAAAGACGGCCAAACAACTTGTATTGGTTACTTGGCTTGGGACGAGACATTCGCTGACCCAAAACCGTGTGTTCTCATTAATCATGCTTGGGGTGGACTCGACGGTTTTGCCCAAGATAAAGCGATTCAAATGGCCGCTATGGGCTATGTTGGGTTTGCGCTTGATAATTATGGCGATGGGGCTTTACCTGAATCTGTTGATGATAAAATGGCGTTGATGGGCCCGCTAAAAGAAGACCGAGGCGCATTATTAAAGCGTTTGAAAGCAGGATATAAAGCGGCGGCCAAATTGGATGAAGTCGATGAAAAATCGATGGCAGTTATGGGTTTTTGTTTTGGCGGCTTATGCTCGCTTGATATGGCGCGCGCGGGCATGGACTTGAAAGCCGCAATTTCTTTTCATGGGTTATTAGATGCGCCAGACTTGCCCAAGAAAAAAATCAAATCAAAAATCTTAATCGCCCATGGCTGGGATGACCCTATGGTGCCTCCTGCGCAAGTTGTGGCTGTGGGTGAGGAACTCGCTGCGGCGAAATGCGATTGGCAACTTCACGCCTATGGCCAAACATCCCACGCCTTTATGGTACCAGAGGCGAATGACAAAGCCTTAGGCCTAAAGTTCAACCCCGATAGCGAACGTCGCGCAACACTGGCCGCCCAAGACTTATTACAAGAGGTTTTTTCCCTACACGGAGTCGATGCGGCCTAGGGGCGGCGCTTACGTTTTGGACGTTATCCGAACCACTGAGGCGCTTGCTGATTATTGCGCCCATGCCGCGACGCAGGATTTTGTCTGCGTCGATACGGAGTTTATGCGCGAGAGCACGTTTTACTCAGAGCTTTGTCTTATTCAATTAGCAACGCCCGAGCGTGACGTCGTTGTTGACCCGCTTGCAGACGATATCGATTTATCGGCGTTTTGTGATCTATTGATGAACCAAGATGTTATCAAAGTCTTACATGCAGCGCGGCAAGATATGGAAATTTTCTATCAGCTTTGCGAGGCAGTGCCCGGCCCAATTTTCGATACGCAAATTGCGGCCATGGCTTTGGGCTTTGGCGATTCCGCGGGCTATGGCGCGTTGGTCAAAGGACGCCTCGGTATTAATCTCGACAAAGGCGCGCGCTTTACCGATTGGTCACGGCGTCCTCTCTCAGAGAAACAACTCTCTTACGCCCTCGCCGATGTCACCCATTTGCGCGATCTTTATCCGGGCGTCGTTAAAGAGCTTAAAGATAAAGGCCGCTTGAAATGGGTCGAAGAGGAGATGAAGCCTCAGATGGAGGAGAACCTCTATACTTTTGAGCCCGAAGAAGCGTGGCAACGTCTGAAAGTCCGTAATCCGAAACAACTTTATCTGGCCGCTCTCAAAGCCGCTGCCGCTTGGCGGGAACGTGAAGCGATCACGAAAAATGTGCCGCGTCGGCGAGTCCTCAAAGATGATGCGCTTTATGACCTCGCCCAACAAAGACCGCGCGACCTCAAAGCCCTAGAACGGTTACGGGGTGTCCCGCGGGGGTTTGAAAAGTCTCGGTCCGCACAGGGCCTGATTGATGCGATTACATCCGCCGTTGAAAATGCCGCTGATTATGCACCGCCCGCCCCCAAAGTTCAGCACATGCCCGCCAATCTCGGCCCGCGCGTCGAGATGCTCCGCACGCTCCTACGGCTACGCACTGAAGTCATTGGCATTGCGACGCGTATGGTGGCCAATGCCAGCGATATTAACATGCTCGCTGCCTTTGGTGAGGATGCCGATATTCCTGCGCTCAAAGGTTGGCGACGGGAGATGTTTGGCGAAGATGCGCTGGCGATGTTACGCGGTGAAATAGCTCTACGATTGGACGGGAACGAGGTCGTGGTCGAGCCTGTCTCTAACCTCTAATGCGTGATGAGTTTCCTGTTTATAACAGGCCTTTTGATTACGCTCCGCCAACGTCAGACCTCAATATAATTGCCGAGACAGATGATTACCTCCTCGTGGATAAACCCGCGGGCCTGTTGAGTGTGCCGGGCAAAACCTATCCTGATTGCATGGAGGCGCGGGTCAAAGCCTATTGCCCCCAAGCGCTAACGATACACCGCCTCGATATGGCGACATCAGGCTTGATGATTTTTGCCAAGACCAAACACGCCCAACGGCATTTGGGATTACAGTTTGAAAAGCGCCAAACCGAAAAAACCTATCTCGCCGATGTAGCGGGGGAAGACATGGCCGACACAGGCCGCGTGAACCTCCCCATTTGGACAGATTGGCCGAACCGCCCCAAGCAAATGATCGATTATGAAAAGGGCCGTCGCGCTGTCACCGATTGGGCTGTGATACATCGCAAAGACGGTGTCACGCGCGTCAGTTTACACCCCATTACAGGACGGTCGCATCAATTGAGATTGCACATGTTATGTGTCGGTCATCCTATCTTGGGTGATCGGCTCTATGCTCCTGACGACGTGTTTGAAAGAAGCGTGCAATTGCGTTTACACGCGCATCATTTGCGCTTTCGCGAACCCACTGGCGGGGCTTGGGTTGAGTATGAGACGGTGTGTCCATTTTAAATTGGAGAGAGTTATGAAGTTTTTCGTGAGTTGTATTGGCATTATTAGTCTGAGCTTAGCCGCCTGCGCAGATGTACAAACGGCGACTGAGCCTGCACCAACGGTACAAACTGTCTCAGAGACGGGCGCTTATATGATTGTGCGGGGGACAAATTATAACCCGCAAGACCTTGGTCCTTATGCGGCGTCGCTCCCGCCGATTTACGCAAAATATGGCGGGCGTTATGTGTCCTTTGCAACGAATTTTGTCACGCTCGAAGGGCAAGACAAAAGCCAAGCTATTATTATGTCGGCTTGGCCAAGCGTCGAGGCCGCAGAGAATTTTTGGGCTTCGCCTGAATATCGCGAGGCGATTAAATTGCGAGACGGCATTGGCGAATTTACCGTTGTTGTTCTGCCAGCGCTACCCTCTAATTAATTGAAAGACCTGTTCTAAGGATAACTGTTTTGTCACAAAAAACGTTGACGATGTTTTCATTTATATTCCCAAGAAATTGGCGGAAAGCATCCGCTTAAGATAGTCGGTAACGCTAGCTTGGGTTGATTTTTACAAAAGCTTTAAATTCTAATTACATTACCTGCGACAGCGGTAATTTAGTCGTAAATTTTAGTTTTTCCATCGCGAAACTGGCGGAGACGTCTGATATACGGACGCGCTCAATGAGGCGTTGGTATGTTTTATCGTAATGGGCGACGCTGGCGACCATCATTTTTAGGATATAATCAACATCCCCTGCGAGGCGGTAGAACTCGACGATTTCTGGCATGTCGCGCACGGCGGCATCGAAATTATCAGCCCATGTTTTGGAATGATCATCTGTGCGGATAGAGACAAAGACCGTGAGAGGTAGCCCGACCTTTTCATTATCGATCAAGGCCACGCGGCTTTCTAATATGCCGCTATCTTCAAGCGCCTTTACCCGTCGCCAGCAGGTATTGAGGGAAACGCCGATTTCCTCAGAGATTGAATCAAGCGAGCGCGTGGCGTCGCTTTGTAAAATATTCAGTATTTTAATGTCAGTATGTGTAAATTTTTCTACCATTACCACTTATATCATAAATTATTATATATTTATAGCCTCTATGTAGGAATTATGATGAAGCTTTTAGGCTCCACTTAAAATACCCTGACACTAAATAACACTAGGGTCATCATGTCTGTCACCGCATTAAAAACACCACAAACTGAAACGGTTTTGCCACCCATGTTCAAAACATTAGAGCGTTTAGTGGGGAATACGCCTCTTATTGCGGTTGACCTGTTATATAAAGATCAGCCTGTAACCCTTCATGCCAAGCTGGAATATTTCAACCTTTCGGGCTCTATCAAAGACCGTATGGCGTTTGAGGTTTTGAAATGCGCCTATCAAACAGGGGCGTTACAGCCAGGCGATATGATTGTGGAAGCGACAAGTGGAAATGCGGGCATTGCCTTTTGCGCTTTGGGGCGCGCCCTTGGTCACCCCGTTCGAATTTATATGCCGGATTGGATGAGCCAAGAGCGTATCGCCCTGATGAAGAGCTATGGCGCCGATGTCCGCCTCGTGAGTCACGAACAAGGCGGCTTTGTCGGCTCTATTCAAATGGCCGAAGATCTGGCGCGGTCTCGTAATGACGTGTTCTTGCCAAGACAGTTTTCTAATCAAGATAATTGCCAAGCGCATAGTGGCACAACAGGGCCAGAGATTGCCACGCAATTGGGTCGATGCCCAGAGGCATTTGTGGCTGGCGTTGGGACGGGCGGCACGGTTATGGGGGTGCAGAAAGCTTTGCGGGGTCTCTGCCCCAATGTGAAAGTTCACCCGATGGAACCCGCAGAGAGCCCAACCCTGACGACGGGTCATAAAGTGGGTAAACATCGTATTCAGGGTGTGTCAGATGAATTCATCCCCGACATTGTCTGCTTAGAAACGTTGGATGATGTTGTCTGTGTCAATGATGGCGACGGCATAATCATGGCGCAGAAACTAAGTGCCGACCTCGGTCTCGCGGTGGGCATCTCGTCTGGAGCCAACCTGATTGCGGCGTTAAAAGTCCAACAAGACTTGGCCGCAAAAGGTCAGACAGAGGCGGCAGTTGTTACGATTTTCTGCGATGATAATAAGAAATATCTCTCAACAGATTTGACTAAGGTTGAACCTGTGAAAGACGGTTACCTCAGTACGGATGTGAAGCTTTTAAATTACCGCGTCTTATAATTTATTATCCTGTGCGGCCCGTGATGTAATCTTGTGTTCGGCTGTCACCGGGGTTAGTGAAAATCTTTTCCGTGGCGTCATATTCAATTAATTCACCCATGTAAAAATAGGCGGTATTATCTGACACCCGTGCGGCTTGTGCCATGGAATGCGTGACGATGATAATACAATAGCGCTCTTTTAATTCTTGTATAAGCGACTCTAATCTCGCGGTTGCGATGGGGTCGAGGGCAGAGGCAGGTTCGTCCATTAAAATCACTTCGGGGTTCACGGCAATGGCGCGCGCAATGACGAGACGCTGTTGCTGCCCGCCCGAAAGCTCCGTGCCGAGAAGTTTAAGACGATCTTTCACTTCATCCCAAAGCCCCGCGCGGCGTAGAGATTTTTCAACCAGAGCATCCATCTCGGCTTTGTTTGTGGTGAGGCCGTGAATTTTGGGGCCGTAAGCCACATTATCATAAATTGATTTTGGAAAAGGGTTTGGTTTTTGAAACACCATGCCGACCCGCGCCCGCAAGAGAACGGGGTCGAGGCGTTTGTCATAAATATCTTGGCCATCCATGTGGATAGAGCCGCTGACGCGCGCGCCAGAAATCGTGTCATTCATGCGATTAAAGCTCCGCAGGAAGGTCGACTTTCCGCACCCTGATGGCCCAATAAAAGCGGTAACACTGCGGTCTGGGATATCCATATCAATACCCTTGAGGGCTTGATAATCATCGTAATCAACAGTGACGCCACGACAGGTGAATTTGGGGTTCTGAATTTCCATAAGTCTATCTTATCGACGTTTCTCAAGACGGTTACGTAGCCAGACGGCTAATCCGTTCATAACGAGTAATATAATGAGCAAAAGGATAATCGCGGCGGCTGTGCGTTCAGACCAAGCGCGTTCGGCACTATCTGACCACAGGAAGATTTGCACGGGCAGAGCGGTGGAGGCATCTGTCACGGTGTTAGGAATATCCGTGACAAAGGCGACCATGCCTATCATCAAAAGCGGAGCCGTTTCGCCCAAGACTTGCGCCATGGCAATGATAGAGCCCGTCAAAATTCCGGGGGCGGCATGGGGTAGTTTTTGCTGAAAGACCGCTTGGGTATGAGAGGCACCAAGCGACAATGCCCCGTCGACAAGTCCGGGACTGACAGACCGTAAAGACGCCCGTGTGGCAATCACAATTGTTGGGAAAGCGCGGAGCGCCAAGACCATACCGCCGACTATGGGAATAGAGCGTTGCAATCCAAATATATTAATAAAAATAGCAAGGCCCAAAAGACCAAAGACAATAGACGGCACAGCGGCGAGGTTATTGATATTAATTTCAATCATATCGCGCCAACGATTTTTTGGGGCAAATTCGTCCAAATAAAGCGCCGCCCCCACGCCTATAGGGAGCGCTAAAATAAAGGCGATAAAAACAATCATGATAGAGCCAATGATCGCCCCCGCTACCCCTGCGAGTTCAGGGTCGCTGCTGTCAGGGTTCGTTAATAAAAGACGATTGAATTTCTTTTTAATGACGCCTTGCGATATCAGATTGTCGACCCACGCAATTTGTTGATCCGTCAGCTTTCGTCTCTGCTCTGGCGTATCACGGTCAATATAACCCTTTAATAATTGATCGACTTGATCTGAAAGCGGAACGGTAACGGTGCGAGTTTGCCCCAAAAGGCTAGAGTCATTAAACACCATTTGCCGAATGTGATCACTTGAGCCTGAAGCGGACACAAGCGCAAATAATTCGCGTTTATCGCTCTGTGCGCTTACATCGGGAAACAGCCCATGCATTGTGTTTTGCATGATGCGTCGATAATCGCCGGCGCGTAAAATAAACGGGTCATCGCTGTTTTTTGGATTAATAAATTCCGCGTCTAATGCGACGTCAACACTAATGAAATTCTGATGAAAGGCTGAAAAGCCTGTACTGGTCAGGCTGACCAAAAGCCAGATGAGAGCACCCAAGGCAAAGCCAATGGCGGCACGGCCCATCATGCGAAAACGCCATTCTTTGCGCTTGCGTTTTCTCAGGCGTTTTATGGCTGCAGGCGAGACCTGTAGCGGTAAATCTGTTGCGTGATTTTGGAGAGTCTCGGAGGTCATTATTCATACCTCTCGCGGTAGCGCCGTACCACAGACAGCGCGATCATGTTCAACACAAGCGTGATCACAAAGAGGACCAAGCCTAGTGCAAAGGCGGCCAAAGTTTTGGGGCTGTCAAATTCTTGGTCGCCCGTCAAAAGCGCCACAATTTGAACGGTGACCGTCGTGACCGCTTCAAATGGATTGCCTGTTAAATTCGCCGCGCGTCCTGCCGCCATAACCACAATCATGGTTTCTCCGATGGCACGTGAAATCGCGAGTAAGAAGGCGCCTATAATACCGGGCAGAGCCCCTGGAAAAACAACTTGCATCATGGTCTCAGATTTCGTCGCACCGAGCGCATAAGACCCGTCTCTGACGGTTTGCGGTACCGCATTAATCACGTCGTCCGATAAGGATGAGATAAGCGGGATAATCATAACCCCCATGACGACCCCTGCGGCCAGGGCGCTTTGCGTTGGCACGGCGAAGCCCAAGCTTTCAGCAAAGTTCCTAATGGTAGGGCCAACCGTGAGGAGTGCAAAAAACCCATAAACGACGGTTGGAATGCCCGCGAGAACTTCAATTGTGGGTTTGATAATGCCGCGCGTTTTTTTGCTCGCATATTCAGACGTATAAATTGCAATCATCAAGCCCACAGGACCTGCAATCGCCATGGCGACAAGCATGACTAAAAACGTGCCCAAGAAAATAGGAACCGCCCCGAAATTCCCTGACTGCCCCGCTTGATCCGCGCGCAAGGCGGTTTGTGGTGACCATTGAAGACCAAAGAGGAAGTCTAAGAAAGAAACTTCGCGAAAGAATAACAGGCTCTCAAATAAGAGGGAGAGAATAATGCCAAAGGTCGTCAGAACCGCGATGATGGATAGAATAATGAGAACCGCTTGAACGAAACGCTCAACCCATGTGCGGGCTTTGAAAGTGGGCGTGATGAACCGTGATATAAAATAGATAATAGCCGCCGCGATCGACAACGTTATCCCTAACCAAAAAACATCAAATATCTTACTGCCATCCCTAAAATAAAGTCCCATTACAAAGATTACCAAAGAGGCGATGCCCACAAGCCACGCCGTCAGGTAACCATGATAGCTCGCTTGGGAATGCCACGTTCCGCCGCCATGCACGAGAGCGAGTCGCGCTTGCGTCTCTTGAGAGATGAGAAACTTATCCAAGGCCGTATTGCGGTTAAATAAAAACCCGCCAAAGGTCAGTACACCACCCAAAATAAGCATATAAATGGCTATATCATTCACGCCGCAATCCTAACGGTTGATGCGTGAATGCGAAAGACAAGCCTGTTGTGTGAGAGATGCATTTTACTGACGATACGGCCTTTGTGCTTCGACATCTGAGCGGATTAGTGCGCGTTGTTCATTTAACAAAGGTACGAGCCCTAACTCTTCAAGATAGCCTTCTGGGCCAGAGGCGGCTTCAGACGTAAACTCCAATGCAAATTTATGTAGCCCGGGTTTGAATTCCATATTGGCTTTTTTCACATAAATATAAAGCGAACGCGAGACGGGATAATCTCCGATGACGATGTTCTCAAATTCTGGTGTCACGCCATCAATATTAGAACCTTTAATTTTATCAGAATTTTGGTCGAGAAAAGAATAGCCAAAGACACCTATTGCTGTTGGTGTGTTTACTAATGTTTGAACCAAAGCATTGTCATTCTCACCAGCGTCAATCCAAAATCCATCTTCTCTGAGAGTATGCGCGATCTTATTAAATGTCTGCGGGTTGGAATTGTTCATATCCGCAAGACAATCAATTTGCTTCGCCCCAAGCTCCATCGCAATTTCGACAAAGGCATCACGCGAGCCAGAGGTGGGCGGCGGGCCAAACACTTCGATGCGGTATTCGGGCAGCGCCGGATTAATCTCTGACCACAACGTATAAGGGTTCGGTTGGAAGCTGCAATTTGTATCAGATGTCGGCACGTCTTTGGCCAGAGCGAGGAAGACATCAGATAAGCGCAAATCCATTAAAGGCGCGTCCAAAGCATTGGCAATGACAATGCCGTCAAAGCCAATTTTGACTTCGATAATGTCGGTCACGCCGTTTTTCTGGCACATCTCAAATTCTGACTTTTTCTGTCTGCGGGATGAATTGGTGACGTCGGGCGTCTTGGGGCCAACGCCTTCGCAGAACAGCTTATGTCCGCCACCCGAGCCCGTGGATTCAACGACGACATTATAACCCGTAATGTTTTTAAATTCTTGCGCGACTTTTGTCGAAAAAGGATAGACTGTCGAAGAGCCGACAATACGAATATCATTCGAGCCAGAGGCGCGGCCTTCTTCTGTCAAACCATTGCAGGCCGATAGGAAACCCAAACCTGCAAATGTTAGGGTGGCTCTTAGCTTTCGTCCAAAGGTCAAATTATAGACCTCTTTTGGTTAGTATTAGCATCGTTCTAACCTCTTAATACGATGTATGTGTTGTGCGCGAATTTAAGAGCCGCCCTCTGCCAAAAACTTATGTCATTCGCTTACAGTTTCTATGACAATTTCACGACACTCTATTTTTGAAACAGGGCGCTGCCTCTTAAGTCCTTTGGCTTTTGCAAACGGCGTTTTGTTAGGTGATCGGCAGAGCCTTTTTTTCCATCTGTTTTTTCGCCCCGCATATAATGGCGTTCCCACCCTTGGGCTTTGGCGTCTTTATCCCCTGCATGCAGCTTAGCATTAAAATTCGCGCGGCTCTTGCTCCAATCATGATATTCACGCTCTAGTTTTTTATCGCTATCGAGGCGTCGCACCTTAGGGCTAATCTCTTCCAGACGGTTATGCTCGGATAGGGTGATGAAACAAAACGGCTCGCCTTTCTTAAAACTCACTTTGCCTGGGCGGGTCATTTGCCAATTCATTGTAAATGGAAAAGGCAGCCATTCCGTTTCGACGAGGCCAGATAGAGGATAGACCCCGTCCTTGGGCCAATTCGGTGGCCCCATGCACCAGACGGCCCAACCAGGCGACGTGCGGAAAACATACCCCGTATGAAAGGTCACAATCCCTTTCTGAAAATGGGCAGACGCAAAGCTTGGAATAAAGGCGGCTTTGTCTGGAGACGATAATGTGATGTCTTCATTTCTATCCCCTCCCGTCCATTCTATGTCGAGGTCAAAGGGGCAAAGTAATTCCCACCCTGTCGAATTGGCCATAGTCAGGGGCAAGCAACGATAGGGCTGTCGGTCCATAAAAACATCCATCCATTCCCGCCGCGATCGCGCCGGAACAAAGTCAGGCGCAACATCATGAATGGCATAGGCGTCTAAAAACGGAGTGGTGTCATCAGTCATAAACCCACATTGCCTCAAGGGGGCAAGGATGAAAAGACGAATTGATATATTTAACGAATGCTCAGTGCGTTGCCTGTATATTTGATAAAATCAAATGGTACGGGTGAAAGGACTTGAACCTTCACATCTCTCGATACCAGAACCTAAATCTGGCGCGTCTACCAATTCCGCCACACCCGCACGATGTATCTTAATTACCAAAGCTACGCTCATGGAATTAAGTGATAGGCGCGCGGATTAGCGCCCGTAATGCGATACGTCAACTCTCTTTTGCGGTCATTGGCACACGTTTCATCGTCCAGAAAAACGCGATGAGGCCAGAAATAATATTCGCGGCGGCAACGGCGACAAAGGCGCCTAATAAACCCGCCACATTCACCCCGATAAAGATAAGACCGACATAGAGGATAAGGGAGCGGATAATCGTATAAACCAGACCATAAATCGGACGGCCCAATGCGTTCAGCCCCGCTGCACTGACAAAGACAAACCCATAAGCAAATATGGTGGCGGGGACGATATAGAAATAAGGAATGATTTTATCAATCAAGAGCTGATCGCTTGTGAAAACCCCTGCAATGGGCTGTGCAAAGAGCGCCAGTATGATCGCCATGGCAGAGCTCCAAATCACGCATATCCAGAAACACACACGGAAGGCCTCACGCACACGCTCAGTATTGCCTGCTCCGCCATTACGTCCTGTAATCGCCCCTATACAGGCCGATAGCGCATAAAGCATACCTACAGAAATAAGCTCGGCACGGCTCGCCACGCCAAAGGCGGCGACATCTGCCTCACCAAGCGTCAGGCCAATAATCGACACCGCTGCAAAGGTCGCTACGGGTACAATGATATTCGTTCCTGCTGCGGGTAATCCAACTTGCCCAATAATCGACCATGCATGGCGAATGGAAGAGAGTGTCATATGGGCAAAATCGACGGCTTTGCGGTGGAACATGACAATGTAAAATCCAAAGAGAGCGCCAATGATATTCCCCGTTAAGGTCGCGATGGCCGCGCCTTGAACCTCCATGCGTGGGAAAGGCCCCCACCCAAAAATAAGGAACGGGTCGAGAATGATGTTAATTACGGCTCCTAAAATCATAATGGAACTCGGTAAGGCCGCTTCCCCTGCCGCGCGTAGGATATTATTGCTCATACTGGCGACAGACACGATAACGAGGCCAGGCAAAGAAATCACAAGATAGCTCGTCGCCATTTTGCGAACCTCTTCACTCGCCCCTGTAATTTTGAGTACGGAGGGCATGGCAAGAAACATGCCCGTCACCAAGAGGCTCATAACGGTGATGCCCATTAAAATGGCGGCGGCGGCATGTCGCTTGGCTTTTTCGGTATCGCCTTGCCCAAGCGCACGAGAGACGGCGGACATTGTCCCAGCGCCTAGTCCGATATTCGCGCTATTCCCCATAAAGGTCAGTGGAAACACAATCGTCAAAGCCGCCAAAGCCATAATGGCGAGGTCAGGGCGCGCAGGATCCGTTAATCGGCCGAGGTAAATCGTATCGACAACACCCGTTGAAATGAGCGCGATAACGGCAATCGAAAAAGGCCCCAACATGCGTAAAACATGTTTGGTGATGGAGCCTTCTAAGACATTTGTATTTTTAGGTGAGGCCAAGCCCTACTCGTAATCTTCATCACGATGCGACGGGGCATAAGCCGCCAATGTTGCCATTTGCGTAATCTCTGACGCCGTCGCGCCTAGATTACAAATCTGGACAGGCTTTTCTAATCCCGTTAGGAAAGGTCCTAAGACGGTCGCGCCTCCAACCGAGTCCAACAACTTCGTCGAGATAGACGCTGAATGAATAGCGGGCATGACCAAGACATTGGCCGCATCTGTCAAGCGAGAGAAGGGGTAGGTTAAGACGTGCATAGGGTCGAGCGCCACATCGGCGGCGATGTCCCCTTCATATTCGAAATCAACCTCACGCTCGTCCAAAATACGCACCGCATTGCGGACTTTTTGCATCCTTTCACCCACAGGGTTTCCGAATGTCGAATAGGATAAGAACGCCACACGAGGCTCGAACCCAAATTGACGCGCGAAATGGGCTGTTGATTCCGCAATATCGGCGAGGTCTTCGGCTTCGGGTAATTCAGTGATGTTGGTATCGGCAATAAAGAGTGTACGGTTTTTGTTGATGACAACACTCACGCCCATTGTGCGTTCATGCTGGACGTGACCGAGCACCATTTTGACGTCGCGTAGGGCAATGTCGTAACTCCGCGTTACGCCCGTCACCATACCGTCGGCAAGGCCGTGATGAAGCATAAGCGCCGAGAAGACATTTCGGTCATTATTCACAAGGCGTTGCGCGTCACGGCGAAGGAAGCCTTTGCGTTGCAGCTTGCCATAAAGGAATTCGGTAAACTCAGCATTACGATCAAAGAGCCGCGCATTTAGAACCGTTAGGCTATCGGGTTTTTCAATGCCAAGCAGTTTCATATTGTCATAAATCGGTTTTTCACGACCAATGAGAATAGCCTTGCCCAGGCCACGTTGCTGGAAAGACTGAGCCGCACGAATGACGGCAGGTTCTTCGCCTTCGGCAAATATAATGGTTTTCGGCTCGTCTTGAACAGAGGAGGTAATGCCTTGCAAAATCGCCGCTGTCGGATCCTGACGACGGGCCAAGGATTTTTTATAAGCTTCCATGTCTTCAATCGGCTTCCGCGCGACACCTGTATCCATAGCCGCTTGGGCGACATAAGGCGGAATCTCAGAAATAAGACGCGGATCAAATGGCGCTGGAATAATGTAGTCTGGGCCATAAGACGGTCGTTTGCCGTGATAGGCGGCGGCGACTTCTTCGGGCACGTCTTGGCGCGCGAGGTCAGCGAGAGCTTGGGCGCAAGCAAGCTTCATTTCTTCATTTACATTGCGCGCACGCACATCGAGCGCCCCACGGA
>CAYGSV010000044.1:1086-13796 GCA_964352635.1 uncultured Algimonas sp. | reverse complement strand
TCCAGCAGCAAGGATTATGGCGGCGCGTTGTTGAGACATGGAATTTATATGTGACGATTCTGTTGTTGCGACTATGGTCATTTATCTTGCTATTGGGCATAACGAATATTCTGGCGCACTGCACCTGATAATTTGACCCGAGAAAGAGCTTTGTCCGTTTATGTTCTATATTAAACCCACGACAACGCCCTTACACAGAACAAAGCCCTATCAAGATTTGATATTTTGTTTCGATTTGGACGGCACATTGGTGGACACCGCGCCCGATTTGGTACGCGTTACCAATGAGACGATTGCCCAAGAAGGCTTGCCTCCAACGCATTATAAAACAGCCCGTTCAGAAGTGGGATATGGCTCACGCGTTTTGATCGTGAATGCTTGCAAGCGCGCGGGACATGCGCTGTCCTCGGCGCGGACAGATGAATTGCAAAAGTTTTTTCTCAAACGCTATGCGGAGACGATTGCCGACCATAGCGTACCCTTTCCTTCCGTAATTGATACTCTGACCCTGTTGAAACATGGTGGGGCTGAACTGACCGTTTGCACCAATAAGCCAGGATATTTAGCACGGCCCCTCCTGCGAGAACTTGGCATGACGCATTTCTTTGAAAGAGTTGTGGGCGGCGACGAAGCCCCAAAATCAAAACCCGATGCGCGGCATATATATAGGGCGGCAGGGCCAAATGGTGCCAAGAAGCGCATAGTTATGGTTGGTGACAGCTATCCCGATATTCGCGCAGGTCACAATGCGGGTGTCCCGACGCTGTTGATGCGATATGGCTATACGCAGATAAAGTCGCATAAGCTCAAGCCCACGCTGTCTTTGGATCATTTCAAAGATATTCCGCATTGCCTGCCTAGAATTATCAATCACGCATAAAAAAACCGCCCCGGGGGACGGGACGGTTTTTAGAATTACAAATCGTAAAAGACTTAAGCGAAGTTCTCAGTCGATTTCGTTGGCACACCGTTCACCATGTTGGAACGCACATCAGTCCGTGCAGAACGCATAGACGCTAGGAATCCACCTTGGATAAGGTTGATACGCACATCATGGCCACGCTCGGCCCAATAAGCTTCGATTTGCTCTTTTAATTTTTCCGCGCCTTCGCGGGTACAATAGTCACCTTTCATAGTGTCCTCTTATGTCTGTCTCGGCGCGTAGCACTTATGCTCAAACGCCAAGGGTTATAAGTTCATCATCCGTGAACCCTAAATAAGCATCCACTCTCTTGAATCAAGAAAACTTATAGGTTTTCCTTATAAATTATTTGTCATCCTGACAGACCGTAAAATTCAGTCTGTGTTCAGATAAAGCCCATCTAGCAGAAATATTCCAGAGTTTAAGTGCTTAACAGTGAATCTGGGGCTAATTTTCGACGAATTAGCGAAAAATTATCGCTAGAGTTGATTTCAACATTAAATGTCTTTAACTTATAAACACATATGAGTTACATATAGCGATAAAGCATGCCGAATATTCATAACCGCATAAAAGAAAACCGAAAAAAACTCGGTCTATCGCAAAGTGATTTAGCGATGAAATGCGGTGTGAGCCAACCGACTGTTGCCAATTGGGAACGCGGTGACCATGTCCCTCGCCCCGATGCGCTAGAAAAAATTGCTGAAAGCCTCGGCGTTGATTCTGTTTGGTTACTCTCCGGGGAGCTCCCCGCTAATCTTGGCCCTTCTTTTCAACATCTCTCTACGCCTATCCGGCACATACCCGTTTATGAATGGACGACGGATGCCCGCGCTTTTGCTAAGGCGAAGATTGTCAAATATATAAGCCTCGCTATTCAGCAAAGAGAGGTTTTCGCGATAACAGGTTTGGTTGATTTTGACATTATGCCCAAGACAACGTTGATTTTTGATAAAGCAGGTACACTTGCGGCGAATACGCGTTTCTTGGCGCGCGATGGTGACGCCCTTAAATTGATCCATGCTTCAGAAATTGAAGGGTCCGAAATGACGCCTATGGCCCGCCTTATCTACTCAATGCGCGCGCACTAAGCTATTTAGAGGCAGGCTCTGACATGGCTTCCATATTCGCATCTGCTTGACGAATAGCGGCTTCGAGGCGTTCCTCAGCCGTTTGGAGGTTCTTTTTAGGGTCTTGATAAAACGCCGTTAGCTTCATGATTTGCAAGAAAGACTTATTAAGGAACCGTCCCCAAAATTTCATAGGGCGATCAAAATCAAATAAGAGGATGACGCGTTCTTCGTCAGTGTCATTCCAGACTTCATGCTCGTAAGTATCGTCAAAGACGAATATCTCGCCCTCTTTCCATGCCGTAATTGTATCATCGACGCGAATACGGCATTTCTCGCGGTCTTTCGGGATAATCAAACCAATATGTGAGCGTAGAATGCCTTTAGTCACGCCTTTATGCGCGGGAATATGATACCCGGGCGCGAGGATAGAAAACATGGCTGTTTGAAGGTTCGGCACGCTTTCCAATATCTCAGCCGTTTTCGGGGCCAAAGATGCATTTTTCTCAAGACGTTGGCCAAAGCCAAAAATTACAAAGGTTTTCCAGTTCTGCCCTTTGGAGAGGCGGTATTGGTCAGGGGAGACTTCTTGGAACGCTGGGATGGCGTCTCGGAACTTCAAAACTTCCCTGGCTTCAGCTTGAATTGTTTCCCAATTATCTGTGAATTCACTTAGGAATGGAAAATAAGAATTATCAATCTTGGGCGTGTCTGGGACAACAGACTGCTTTGATTGAAAGCTGGCGATCTTGCGGACGAGCTTTTTGCCGTTCTTTTTAACAAAAGCACGACGCGTTTTCTTGAGATGTTCGGGTTTTTCGACTGTATCTACCATAATGGCCGCCCGTTACCCTGATTTTGGGAAAACGTCCATCATGTAATTCCGTGTAATAGGCGCAGCATGCACATCTTTTGACAGTTGAATTTGGAAATTCATGTGCTTGCCATAGAGGAATGAAAACTCGCTGATGACGAGGTAAAACTCCCACATGCGGCAGAATTTTTCATCGAACATCTCGGCGACTTTATCTCGGTTGGCTTGAAAGCGTTTATCCCACTCCGCAAGCGTATAGGCGTAATGAAGGCGGAGGACTTCACAATCTGTCACCCAGAGTTTCGCCTTTTCAATCTCGGCAAAGGTCTCAGACAATGCAGGAGAGTAGCCGCCGGGAAAGATATATTTGCGTATCCACGCCCCTGTTGTGCCCGGGCCACCTTTGCGCCCAATAGAGTGAACCAACGCGATACCGTCTTCGGTCATAAGGTCATGAATTTTTGAGAAGTATTCGAGGTAATGCGAGACACCGACATGTTCGAACATACCGACACTCACAACACGGTCGAAACTTTCATCGAGGTCACGATAATCTGTCAGGCGAATATCAACTTTATCCGTCAAACCCGCCTCTTTGACCCGTTTCTTGCCCATGCCGTGTTGTTCATCTGAAAGCGTGACACCGACAACATTCACGCCGTAAGTCTCAGCCAAGTAAATCGCCATACCGCCCCAGCCACAGCCGATATCCAGCACTTTTTGACCAGGCTTAAGACAGAGCTTTTCAGCGATGTGTTGTTTCTTTAGGCGCTGCGCCTCTTCAAGACTGATGTCGAGGCTAGGCCAATAAGCGCAAGAATATTGAAGGTCTTCGTCTAAGAAGAGGCGGTAAAAGTCATTGGACAGATCATAATGGTGTTGCACATTCGACCGAGACGCCGTTTTCTTATTACGCTGATGGACTTTACGAATTTTCTTGAGCGTTTTCTTGAGAACTTTCTGAACGGGGTGTCCGCGCAACCCGTCACGATTATGAGCAAATACTTGTAGCAATCCGCGAATACCGCCCTCCTCGCAAATCAGCGTCCCATCCATATAAGCTTCGCCAGCCTTTAATTCAGGATTTAAGAAAAGAGAGCGATAAAGCTTCCTATCCGTCAATCGAATAGTCGCTTGAGGGTAACCTCCCGGGCCGTGAATATGCTCACCCCCGTCCACATCTATAATTTTCAATTGCCCAACCTTTACAAAGCGAGACATCATTTGATTTAGTAACTTCATACCTTGACCTTACGATTTTTAATTCACTTCGTAAGGAAAATTTTCGTGAGATAGAGTTTTACTGACGCAATGCCTTTGCCTTGCCCTTAGAGCGGAACAAACCCTGCTCGGGAGTCCATCCAATGTTGTATTGGCATGTTTTTTTCTTCCGCAATGGCACGAAACCTTTCTGATGGGTCAACAACGACAGGAATATCGGCAAACTCCAACACAGGAAGGTCAGCTTTGCTGTCAGAATAAAAGTAAACCAAGTCAAATTGAGTGTTATCAGCTTCAAGAAGCGCCTTTACACGTTCCAATTTCGCCTCCCCGTAACAATTAGGAGAAGCAAAATCTTCAAGCAATCGATCACCTTCACACCAGCTCAACTCTGTACTGACATAATCAGCAATATCTAGTTCTCGTGCAATCGACGACACGATGAGGTCGACCGCCGCACTGGCAATGACGAGTTTATGCCCCTTCGAGCGATGATGCTCCAATGCCGCAAGCCCACCAGGTCTTAGCCCTGAGGCAACCTCGTTCTTTGCAAATTCAACCGCCATCAATTCCAGTTTTTGACGTGGCATGTTTTGCATGCTCCAACGCATCATGTTTTTCTTTACGGCGCCACGTGGTATCTTTCCGCGTTTATATTGAATTTGAAAGTTCAGCGTACTGATAAGCAGCAGCAACCAAAGGTGTGGACGTGTCCGAATAGTTCGCCAGACAAAACGTCCCCAAGTCCCGCGTTTGGTCAGGGTATAATCAAGATCAAAAATCGCAACGACTTTGTTGTCAGTCATCTTGGAAATCCAGTTGTTTGCTTTGCTCTACAATCGCTTTACGGGCTTTATCATTTAGGCCGTCCAGTGTCCGTTTGACCATTATCCCCGCAATGATCATGCCTACAAAATAACCGACGACAACCGCTATGGCCGCCCCGTTCCCCCCCAGCAGTTTTGTCAAAACAAAGAAAGCGACAATATAAACGATGAGGCCCGCTAAACGCGCATAAATGGCCCGCTCTGGTTTGTCTGTAGCGTAAAAAACAGGAAATAATGGGGCGACCGCCGCATAAAGAGCTGCGCCAAATACAAGAATAATAGCTAATGGTACAGACGCCTTATATTCCTCGCCCAATGTCGATGTCATTAGAAACGGCCCAACCATGAAAGTGGCTAGTGACAGAATTAGTCCTACCCCCAATGAAATCAGACTAGCACGTGTGACAAGTTTTAAGATTTGATTGCCACGACCATCACTGATGATGCGGGCAAGTTCAGGGTAAATGACTTGGTCAACCAACTTAACCCCTTCGGATAATAGCTTCGCCAATTCTTCCGCTATGCGGTAAATCGCAACAAAAGCAGGGCCAAAAACGGCCATGACAAGTAAAGCAGGAAGATGCGAAACGCCTGCGGCCAAAGTAGAATCGATGTTTGATTTCCAAACGAAAGGCCACAAGCCTTGTCGTGGTGACATAAATTTTTCTTTGGCCGCGACTACAAATCCGAGCAAGTGCCTCCAATACAGCTCATATAATCCCAAGCAGACTTTAAAAAGATATCCAACAGCGGAAGCAAACCACCACACACATAAAAAGCCAATTAAGCCCCACCCCATAAAGGCGGCTAAAATCGCCCCTGCCAGACGTAATATTGGCATAACAAGCTCAGCAAAGGCGAGCCCGCCAAATTTATCAAATAATCTGAGAACACCTATGGGTGTCCCCGTCACCTGAAACAAAACGACGGTGCAATAGGCGATAACAAGAGGCTGTAACTCTTGTATATTAAAGCCCTCTTCTTGAGGGGCTAATCCGGGATATGAGTTTATCAGAGCCACATATAAGCCAAATAAAAGAACCCCGCTGCCATAGGCCAGTAAAGCCGACATAACGTCAATTTTGAAACTAAACTTAATTAGCCCTCCTAATCGGTTCGCATCATTTTTTTGCAAATCTTCTGTGCCGAAACGGATAATAGATTGCCATATCTGGAATGTTGCGACTTCTGCAAAAAACAACATGTAAGCGTGCAAGAAAATGATTGTCCCGAAACTCACCTGATTATCTAAAGACCGTTCAGTGATTATGAGGGTCGCAATCCCGATTAAGACAGCAAGAGCCTTGGCTCCAACAAGCAACCCAGTATTCGCGGCCACGCGCTTCCCCACGGATTTCTCGCAGGTGATATTCAGTATTGGTGATTTGTGCGTAGCTGTCACGGCGGGGCTATAATCTAACTCTGTTCGCAATCAAAACGCTGCAACAATATCTCTTGGACAAGGGCATGGTCCGAGACTTTATCAACATCGATGGCGGCTTCTGCAAATGGCAATAACACTGGGCTAGCCGAAATGCCTATCTTGCGGCCCGCTGTTTCAAAGGCTTCACTAATCGATAACCGCCCCACCGCATATTTTATGCCTAAGCCAATGCCTATTTTACGCGCCAATTTCAGGGGCTGTTTGCGAAGATGTTGCGCCTCTCGCCAAAACTCAAGGGCGGCGAGGCCTTGGTGGTTTGCAATATAAAAAAGATTACAGCCTGAAACGGCGACATCAGAAAATCGAAGGTAAGTCCTTTTTGTTTCAGGGTAAGCCGTTTGAATGGTGTCCTCAGTCGCTAAGCCAACACAAAAATCAGCGCCCGTTTCTTGCGCTTGCTCAATAAAGGTCTCGACCATTTCTGCGGTCAATAAAGGATGATCGCCTGTCGTCATGAGACAGGGCATCGTCGCACCTTCTAAAGAAAGCAAAGCACTATCGGCTGGCCCATCCCCTGACGGCGAGAGTGTCCAACCCTCTTTTGCTTCTGGATAGCCTGAAACGAGGAACGGCGGCTTAAGACCCGCTTCTAGCAAAGCCTCCTTTACCCATGACAACATGGGTTTACCCGCAATAGGTGTTTGCACTTTATACGCAACATCGAACTCAGCACAGAGCGGGTCGACGACCCCTGCCCTTTGTCCCGCCAAAGCCAAAACTTGGACGGTTTCAGCGGACATTATCCAATCGCCTTTTCATACATGCGATAAGTTTTGTAGCGCTTTGCTTCGGCTTGTTCGCAAATGCCTATCATCCCTTCATTGTCTTCTAAAATCCAAGACAACTCGCAATGTGTGAAGCCTTTATTGCGTCCGGCTTCAAACACGGTCTCACAGAGCTGTGCTACAAGGGCGAGGCCTTTACGCGTATTCTGATGTTTTTTACGTAGTCCCATCAGAGGAATTCTGGCTTGTTTTGCGCCTTTTACTTTTAACCGCCAAACGAGCTTCGCCCAACCAAAGGGTAAGAGTTTGCCATCTAAGCCGTGCGTCAGTTCATTCAAATCTGGTACCATCCAAATATAGGCCGCGGGCTCGTCATCTATATAGCCAATCCAGAGACCCTCTTTAAATATTATGGGCTTAATCTCTTTCGCCATGTGACTGATTTGTTCATCAGAAAATGGAACAAACCCCCAATTTTCAGACCACGCATCATTGAAGATATCCATGACCAAATCAACTTCAGCTCTGAATTTGGACATATCAATAGAGCGCCACGTAATCGATTTATTGCGGTCTGCATAATTGAGAAGCGATTGTAGGAATTTGGAACGCGGATAACCCGCCGCGAGTTCAGATTGAAACGCGTACATGTCTGTCGCTTTTTTAAACCCAAACTGTTCAATCTGCGTTTGATAATAAGGCTGGCCAAAAGGCATCATCATAACGGGTGGTGTGTCGAAACCGTCAATTAACAGGCCACACTCCTCGTTCACGCTCCATTGGGACGGGCCCACCATGCGGGTGCGGCCCTGCTCCTTTAGCCAGTTCTGAGCGGCGTTCAAAAGCGCAGTCCCAACTTCGGCCTCCTCTACGCAGTCGAAATAGCCAAAAAATCCTGTATTATCATTATAATGCTTATCATGATTGATGTTCAAAAAAGCGGCAATTCGGCCAACGATCTTATCATTTATTTTAGCGAGGAATAAGCCCCGCTCTTTTGGCGCACCAGGATTCTTCTCGACCGAAAACTGCTCAGCACGTTCAAACCGCAAGGGCGCGCGCCAATTTGGGTCGTTTTTATAGAGGGTATAAGGCAAGGCGAGAAATTCTTGCTCCTGAGCCTTGGATCGGACCCTAATAATTTCGACTGTAGCGCTCAAACCTGTTCCCCTTTTGCCAACCCGATTATCACATCAAACCGAGTAATCCAGCAAGTTGAGCTTTGCTAATCTTTATCCTTAGAATCAACCAGATTAATTGTTATATCTGTACCTGTCATCGGGACATCAAATGACGTTTCAGAATATTTCGGAAGACGTAATGACTTAATTTCAGGGTTATTAGATAGCCCGTAAGGCTCAAGCGGCCTAAAATTCCAAGCCTTTTTCAGCTTACGGTCTCCATCTCGGTCATGATATCCTACGACGGCATAAGACCCAGGGAGCGGCAAATTTATACAAACGCGTTGCGATCCTTCTTCAGCAGGAACGCTGATACGACGTAACTTCCCTTTTGAGCGCATGAAATCTTCTTCACCAAAAAGCTCAAGTTTAAGAATACCTTCGCGCGTAACATTCGTCACGGTAATGCGAATTTGAAGCCCATCATCCACACAATAGTCCGATTTATCGTGGTCATAGAGCTCTAGGCCTCTTTCAAGACCTATTGCAGAAATCTGCGGAACAGCAGCGTCATCTTCAATGTTGGCATTGGAATTTGCCACTGCCTGAGATGTCAAAAGGCCGAATACTGTAAAGATTACAAAGAATTCGCCTAAAAATCTGTGAAGTAAGTTTGCTTTCACGGTCTTCCCTTATTAAGGCCTAATACGAGTCTTATACCCACATGGTCTGAACATGAACTGAATATGGGTATGGTGAAGCAAGTGTAAAGGCATAACAACAGGCACGATATGGGAAGGCTGAACCAATACCTCATGAAAAGAGCCGCCGTGAGCATTGGCGGTTTGGTTGTTTTTGCCTGTTGTGTCCTCTTGCTTGAGCGTCTTCTGCGCATTTTTGAAATCGTTTCAAATGCGACTAACCCAGCCGCCGTTGCCAGTAATATGATTTACAACCTATTGCCCCATTATCTAGGCATGGCTGTACCAATGGCGCTCTTACTAGGCACTATCATTACGATTGACCGCTTTTCCCGTTCTAGCGAGCTGACCGCCGCATTAGGCGCAGGTATTTCACTTTTTCACATGACAAAGCCCTTTTTGCTATTGGCTGTATTTCTGGCAGGTCTAACTCTTTTTATTGAGGGCTATATGCAGCCAGTAGGCCGCTATAATTACCGCCAGCTCGTGAATGACGTAAAACAGCAAAGCTTTACCGCCGCCTTGCGCGAAGGTACCTTCACAACCGTCGGGACACGCACATTCTTTGCCGGCACAGACCTTCCCGGGGCCGCCATTGGCCCTATTTTCATTTATGAGTCTGTCGAAGACGAGCAAGGTGAGCAAACATCCATCCGTATGACAACGGCGAGCGAAGGCCGTTTGATTGTACGCGAAGAGACAAATGACCCTGTATTGCAGCTATCCTCTGGCCAAACCTATCAAATTGAAAACGATAAACAGTTGGACGGTGATTTAAGTTTCGTCAGTTCAGCGATTGCTGGTGCCGCTACTGAAAATAATTTCAGAGCGCGCGGTGATGACGAGCGCGAAATGACATCTGTTGAGCTTTTTGAAAACCGAAACGGGTCTAAATTCGATACGATTGATACGAATACAAATAATGCGGCCTTACATCTTCGCGCAGGGCGCGCCGTTTTGTTGCTCATACTCCCATTCATCGCTGTGCCCTTTGGTTTGAATTATGGACGAAACCCTTCCTCGGCAGGCATATTCATTGGGGTTGTCTTCCTTGTATCTTTACAAAAGGCCCTCGAATTTGGTCAGAGCCTTGGTGCAGCGGGTAAAATTCCACCTTGGCTTGGTATTTGGTCGATCATTGGGATTGTCGCCATGTTTGCAGCTTACATTTTCTGGAAAAGCGCGTTTAAAATGGGTCAACCGCCCCTCACCTCATTCGCGCAGCAAATCTCGCATTACCAAGGTACCCTTACAAAGAAGATTGGTGATATTCGACTACGGTTAGCAGGGGTCGAACGTGCTTAGGTTTGGTTTATATCTCTCTAAGTCGTTTTTGTTTACGTGGCTAACGACAGTCTTCGGCTTTCTTGTCCTAATTGGACTTTTAGATAGCCTCGCCAATGGAGGCGACATAGTCGCAAGCGGAGAAGGTTTTCAAGGCACATTCCGATACATGCTTCTCCGTGCGCCTGTGATTTTTGATCGTATTTTTGTTTTTACCCTCGTCGTGGCAATGTTGCTGACTTTCGTGAAGCTTATCCGCCAACATGAGCTAGTCGCGCTTCTCGGCTTTGGCATTTCCGCACCGAAGCAAATCCTATTGCTGACGCCAATCGTCTTAGCGACAAGCTTGGGCTCTATCACTTTCATCGACTTTGCTATGGCGCCTGCGGTTCGATCGCTTCAAGCTTGGGGTATCGGCGAGTATAAAGTTAAAAATATCACCTCTGATAACCCGCTATGGCTCGAAGATGGTCAGGATATTGTAAGGGCCACTCAACGCGTTAATTACAATCAATTAGGCGACATTCAGATATTCGAACGAGACGAAGCCGGCATTGTGAATAATGTGATTTGGGCTGAATCCGCGACCTATGACGCCCCAAACTGGCAATTGGATGGCGTCAAAATCCTGACGATTGCAGGATCTGATGGTGAGAAACGTAGCGCCCTGCGCGACACCACACCGCGTGTTTGGGAAACCAATCAAACACCTAAGTCTATTGCCCGTCTCGCCGCGGAACCCCGGGACGTTTCTCTCTCCGAAATGCGTAATTTCAGAAAACGAGGTAATTCTGGGTCCAAGCCACGCTTCGCCTATAGTTTCTGGCATGCTCACCGCCTTACCCGTCCGCTAGCAGCCCTCATATTACTCCTTTGTTGTGTACCTCTCATGCAACGCACAGGACGCGAAGATACAGGTGACAAAGCCTTAATCATCGGCATTACGATGGGATTTGTCTTCCTCATTATTGACGGCGCTATGGCGACCTTTGCGACCTCTGGCGGCATAGGCGTAACAACAGCCATTGCCTTCCCGCTTGCATTATTTGGGCTCTTGGGGGCCTTTATGCTTGTGCGAACGGAAAGTCTTTAGGCCGAACCATGCCCGCCGCTGTCCCTGTCTTGGCCATTTCAAATGCCAAAGCACGTGCTGTGTCGAAACAAGGCTCTATGATAGACGTGGCGGCCCTACCAACGGGTAGTTACCATCATATCAGTGAGAATAAATCAGACCTGCCGCTGTTGCTTCGCAAGGCCGCTGATGACAATATCAAACATGTTTTAATCGAAGGCGGTGACGGGACTGTCAGAACAGTTATGACAGCTCTTCTGAATAGCTATCAAGACGATCAACCCCTCCCTGCCGTTTCAATTCTGCCAAGCGGAACTACAAATCAAATTGCCCGCAATCTCGGCTTGAAAAAATTTAGCGATATGAAAGCTATTAATAAGGGACAGTTCAAATCGATTGAAATGCCACTCGTGAAGATACGGTTTAAAGGCCAACCCGAAAGCGTCTCTAATCCGCTCTATGGGTTTCTCTTTTCGACAGGAGCTCTCCCTCATGTGAGTCGCTTCGCGCAGGATAAACTCAACAGCAAAGGTGTTGGCGGCGGAACCGCCGTTGTTGGAGCCGTTTTAAAGGCAGTGACCGGCAATAAAGACACCCTTATGCCACCTGCGAAACATAAAATGCGGGGCCGCATAGATGAACGCATGATTGTAAAAGAAAAAGGCGTTGCGCTAGGTACGGTTATGACGACCCTACCAACCCTTATGCTAGGGCTTGATCCTTTTTGGGGAACAGAGGATGCGCCCCTGCGAATGACATGGGCTAAGGCCGATAGCCAAAAACTAGGACGTACCGTGGCAGGACTTTGGATGGGGCGTAAGCAAGACCGCGCAGGCGATGGGTTTTATAGTCATAACATCGAACGCCTTAGCCTGCGCACCAAAGCACCCGCGACTTTAGACGGTGATTTCTTAGACGTCTCAGGTCAAAAATTACTCATCACAGCCTCACGCCCCGTCACCTTTTGGCAAGCAAGTTAATGACGGAGACTGTGCTTGATATCATACGCTCAGAAGTCTTAGAGCCGCCTGCGCGTGTCAGCGGTATTTTGGATGCGATTGAAGCCCGTCACCCCGGCCGTGTTCAGGCCTTTGTCTATTACGGCTCTTCCCTGCGCGAAATCGATAATCCTGAAAAGATGCTCGATTTCTATGTCCTCGTGGATAGTTATCGCAAGGTACACAAGTCGGCCCTTAGAGCCTGGCTTAACCTGACGATACCCCCTGCCGTTTATTACATTGAACAAGAAAAAGACGGCGTATTATCAACTTGCAAATATTCCATCATGTCATTGAAAGAGTTCGAGAAACGCTCTGGAAAAGACGCTTTTCATTCACAAATCTGGGGACGTTTTTCTCAGCCCTGTGTTCTATTACGGGCCGCTTCAGACGATATTGCGGAACGTGTTTATCAAGCACGAACCAAGGCAGTGACCTATATGGCGAGCCAGTCCGCGCCCCTCGTCGCGCCCAAAGCGACAGCCGCCGAAATATGGGGTCGTGGGTTTTA
>CAYGSV010000044.1:0-1076 GCA_964352635.1 uncultured Algimonas sp. | reverse complement strand
TTTTACGAAAGCTACCGTACGGAGTTACGTCCAGAGAGTTCCGTGGGACGGTCAACAGAGATTGTGGAGCGTTTTTTAGACCGATACGAGAGCCTGACAACAGCTCTATATGGTGAGCCTGATGCAGACGGTCATTATAGCTTTCTAACAGACGGTAAAACAGCCTTACAACGATTATGGTTTTGGCGACGTTTGAGAGGTAAAGGGCGCTCTATCTTACGTGTGGCGCATGGCGCGCTAACATTCGAAGGCGGGTTAGATTACGTCCTTCGAAAGCTGAAAAATCACTCTGGTGTCGAATACACACCAACGGCATTTCAACGAAAGCACCCTCTCCTGACGGCCCCCGTTATGGGATGGAAGCTTTGGCGCTTAGGCGCGTTTAGCTAGTTATTCAGCCGCAAGTTTTGCCGCCATATTGGCCATCATTTCGCCTTGGGCGTTTTTCAAATCAGCGAACGCTTTGATGATCGTGTTCTCATCTTCTTCTGTGTGCGCGGCAGAAAGACTGATACGGAGCAAGCTTGAGCTTTGCGGTGTTCCTGGCGGTACAGCGAGGTTTACATAAACACCGTTTTCCATAAGCCAGTTCCATTCCATTGCAGCGACGCCTTCATTCGGACGACGAGCCGCAATAACGGGGCTTGGATCAGCACAAAGATCGTAATCTAATCTCTTTAGGCCTGCATGGAGTTGTTGAGCGCGCTCTTTGAGGTTGTCTCTGAGATACCCACCCGTTTTAACTTTCTCAACCGCAGCACGTGCAGCCGAAATATTGGACGGCGTCGCTGACGCCGTAAACATATAAGGCCGCATAACCTTACGCGTAATTTCAAACTCAGGGTGCTTTGAGGCACAAAAGCCACCAACGGAGGCTAAGCTTTTAGAGAACGTTCCCGATATAAAATCGACTTTATCCAAAACACCTTGCTCCTCTGCAATACCGCAGCCCGTTGGGCCAAATACGCCGTAGGAATGGGCCTCATCAATAAACAAATAGCCACCATGGCGATGTGTAACATCGACAAATTCATCAACGGGAGCAATGTCTCCAAACATGGAATACATGCCTTCAA
>CAYGSV010000043.1:8562-13878 GCA_964352635.1 uncultured Algimonas sp. | reverse complement strand
AAATAAGGGGCTGGATTTCTTCAACACTCACTCCTTGGAATGCGAATAAGCCAGCATATTCCAATTCAGCGATAAAAGCGACGTCGTTGCCACGACGCGCCTCGGCACGCAACATTAGCGTCACCTCAACGTTGTCGCTCTCAAGCATTTGGCGACCAATTTCGATATTAATACCGATTTGAGGCGCTTCAAGACCAGAACGCAAGCTGTCTGGCGCATTTGGATTCTCAAAACTCAAATCCTTGGTATATTGCGCCAACACGCTCAACATTGGACCTGCAGGTTGTTCGGTTGGCTGATCAGATGTGGGCGCAACTGTTTGTTCACCCTCAATAGACAGACTATCGTCCTCTTTTTTCTTCTTTGGTTTTTTGGCCATTCATAGGCTCCCAATTAGGGGTTAATTTAATGGCCCGCCTGCTATCATGACGCGCCTTTGGCCGCAATTCCTTATTGCGACACAGCGATACAGTCCCTATCTGGTTACTTAGATATTTTATTCAACACATTGTGTGAAATTTAGCTATAAAAGACGCCTTATGTACGAAGTCATCCTCTATGCCGCCATCGCCACTGTTGTGTGTGTCATGTTTTACAGTGTTTTAGGTAAGTCTGTGGGCAAAGGCCCAGAAGACGCGATTGATCCTGAAAACCTTATGTTGAGCCCTAAAGAGGACAAACCAGTCGTCGCTTCGTCTTTGTCGTCTGAGCAAGAAGCCAAAGGATTAGGTGCTATTGCGAAACGTGATCCTGATTTCTCACCCGCCTATTTTATTGATGGGGCGAAACAAGCTTACTCTATGATTTTAGAAGGCTTCGCCGCAGGAGACAGAAACGCTTTATCGAATTTGCTCACAGACGAGACTTATGAAGTTTATGACGCGGCGATTACAGAGCGCGAAAACGCAGGCCACAAGCAAGTGACGGATTTAGGCCGTCTGCGTAAGACGTCTGTGAGCTCTGCCGAAGTTGATGGGAATATGGCGCGGATTTCTGTCTTATATGAAGCCGACCTTACCTCTGCCTTATTGGACGAAGACGGTAATGTGGTTCAAGGCGATCCCGATATTCTTTCTTCTATTTCCGAAGTGTGGACGTTTGAGAAAGATTTGAAATCATCTGATCCGACATGGCGCCTTTGCGATGTCGAGCCTTCAGAGGGCGATGAGCTAGAAGCAGACCCTACACCTGACACTAAATAAATGCGCTTTATCTCTATTGTCGGGTTGTTGTGTGGACTGCTTTTGTCGGCTTGCGCGACGGTAGAGGAAGGGCCGCCTTATTTTCCAACGGATGATGTTGAAAACCCCGGCGTAATTGTCATTGCCGAACCGCTTGAAACGCCGCCACCTGCTCCAGATATCCCTGCGCCACACGCGCCTGAACCTGAACCGCCTGAAGAACCCCTTATCGAAGCTCCGCTTTGGTATGATACTCTAACGGGTTGGGAAGGGGCAGACCATAGGCCCGCCATGAAGGCGTTCAGAAATACGTGCGAAAGCTTTCTAAAGGCAGATGCCAATAACCCCCTAAATCCTAACCTGCCCGAGTATGGCCATTACCGTGATTGGCAACCTGCGTGTCAAACGCTCTCTTTATTGGGTGAAAGCGAAAGAGAAGCACAAGCCTTCTTTGAGTCAGAATTTGCCCCCCTTTCGCTCTCGACTCCCACATCAGAAGAAGGCTTGCTAACGGGCTATTATGAGCCTGAAATTGACGTTAGGCTAAAGCCGAACCAAACTTATTACGAACCTATTCTCGCCGCCCCTAAAAACACATCAGTATTGAACCTGCCTCGGGCCAAGATAAATGCGACCTCCTCGCGTGTGATTGCTTATGGCCGCCCGATTGACGTGTTCTTTATGCAAATCCAAGGCTCAGGTCGGATTAAATATAAAGATGGGCGGAGCCTCCGCGCTGCCTATGCGGCCAATAATGGAAAGCCCTATAAATCCATTGGTAAGGTCTTGGTTGATAGAGGCGAGCTAACACTCGAAAAAGCGTCTAAACAATCTATTGAAAAATGGATGGCGAATAATGGGCCAAGAAAAACGCGCGAGCTTATGAATGAAAACCCGCGTTACATCTTTTTTGCGGAACAGGCGATTGGTGACGGTGAAGGGCCGCGTGGTGCGATGCGTGTACCACTGACTGATATGGGGTCTATTGCTATTGATCCGCGCTATCACCCTTATGGTACGCTGGCTTGGTTAGAGACGACATTACCGCAAAAGGGAGGCGATTATAAAGGTAAGCCGTCACAGCTCTTGGTTACAACACAAGATACGGGTAGTGCGATACGCGGCCCATTACGCGGAGATTTGTTTTTTGGCTCTGGTGATGAAGCGGGCGCAAAAGCGGGTGTTATGAAACACCCTGTAAGATGGACAATCCTCGTTCCAAAAGCGATAGCGCCGTCAATATCCCCCATAAGCTAATGCGGGGCCCAAGAGACAACCGACCCCTTCGACCTGAGGAAAAAGATGTCTGGAAGCGTGTTGCCAAAACTGTGGCGCCGCGACGTTACCCCAAAGGAAAGGGGAGCGCAAAGCCGTTACCCACGCGAGATGACTTTGCGAATATGCTCCGTATTGCGCCCTCTACTCCGTCTGGCGCTAAACCGTTGGGGCCGCACCTTGAGATTAATAAGGATAAGAAAACCCGCCGTGGCCGTGTTGAGATAGATACTAAACTCGACCTTCACGATATGACACAAGACGAAGCCAAAAGCGCTCTAGCTCGGGCCGTAATGCGCGCGTCTAAACATAATAAAAAATGCTTATTGGTCGTAACGGGAAAGGGCGTCAGATTAAATGGCGTCTTACGGCAGAACTTCCCAAATTGGATAAATGACCCGTCCCTCAGACAGCACATTTCAACCTATGCTCAAGCCCATATTAAACATGGTGGTGCTGGGGCGTGGTATGTGTTTTTGAAGGGCTAGAGAATAAATTTAGACAAGTCTTGGTTAGCTGCGAGCTTGCCGACATGTTCTTTTACATAGTCTGCATCTATAATGAGGGTTTCACCACTTTTATCTGTTGCCACAAAACTAATCTCATCAAGCAAACGCTCCATGACCGTGTGCAAACGGCGTGCGCCGATGTTCTCGACACTTGCGTTCACCTCTGCGGATATTTTCGCAATTTCTAAAATACCGTCTTGTGTGAAGTCGAGTGTGACGTCTTCGGTTTCCATCAGCGCCTTATATTGCTTGATAAGGCTGGCTTCTGGTTCGGTTAAGATGCGAACAAAGTCTTCTTCTTTCAGGGCGCGAAGCTCAACGCGGATCGGTAGGCGGCCTTGTAGTTCTGGCAAAAGGTCTGATGGTTTGGCGACATGAAATGCGCCACTGGCGATAAATAAGATGTGATCTGTTTTAACAGGACCGTATTTTGTGGAAACTGTTGTGCCTTCAATAAGAGGGAGCAGATCACGCTGAACCCCCTCGCGAGAAACATCGCCGCCACGTGCATCGGAACGCGCAGAAATTTTATCAATTTCATCTAAGAATACGATTCCGTCTTGCTCTGTGCGCTCGACCGCTTCGCGTTTAATCGCATCATCATCCAAAAGCTTATCGGCTTCTTCGGATAAGAGGGGGCCATGGGCATCCCCAATACGCAAGGTTATTTTCTTGGTGCGTCCGCCTTTTCCAAACAAAGAGCTTAGGTCCATCATGCCCATAGAGGCTCCTGGCTGACCTGGAATTTCTAGGCCTTGAAAGGGTGACCCTTGGTCAGATAGTTCCAACTCGACCTCTTTATCATCGAGCTCTCCACTTAAGAGCTTTTGTCGGAATTTTTCACGCGTCATGTCGCTCGCATTTTCACCGACAAGGGCGTCAATGATGCGACCTTCGGCAGCTTTTTCAGCTTGGGCTTTCACCTGACGACGTTTTTGATCGCGCAGCAATGTGATCGCTGCTTCGACAAGGTCGCGAATAATTTGTTCAACATCGCGGCCGACATAGCCAACTTCGGTAAATTTCGTCGCTTCAATTTTGATGAAGGGGGCTTGGGCAAGCTTTGCGAGGCGACGCGATATTTCCGTTTTACCCACACCCGTTGGGCCAATCATGAGTATGTTTTTGGGCGTAATTTCGTGCCGTAACTCGGCTGGCACTTGTTTACGACGCCAGCGATTACGCAGGGCTATCGCAACGGCGCGCTTCGCATCACTTTGTGCGACGATGTGGCGATCAAGTTCTGAGACAATCTCGCGCGGCGTGAAACTATTCGGGGTAAAACTATCTGTGCTCATTCAATTAAAATGGGGCGAGTTACGTCGAATTCAAGAGGTTTTACTGTTTGAAATTCTCTTGATAGGGCGGGGGGAAGACTTTCCATTTGGGAAGAAACTTTATCAGAACATTTCTGATCTCATGCCAAACTGCGCCGAGTAAAACGACGGAGAGCCCCAATAGGATAAGTGTTGCGACAATCAGGCCGCCGGCTTTTAATCCGGCGCTACTCATTAAAAACACCAGAGCAAACCCAGCATAACCAAGAGAAGACACAATCAAAGCCCGCCTGTTTATGGCGAGCCCAATAAGGATGATAATACCAACCATTATGAGGATAGTGATGGCCTCTATGCGTGTCACTTTGACATAAGGTATAACACCAAAAAGCCGTTCTATTTTTCCTTGAATCGCGCCAATGGCTAAGCCATGAATAATGAGTGGTGCCGCTAAAAAATGAAGCCAAAAGGCGTTGTCAGAAAAGCGCGTGGTTCGGTGCAAGTCTCGACTGTCATAAATTAAGGCAATCACAAAAATAACAGCGCCGCATATCATCAAAATGGGACCCGTCGCTTGGCCTAAAACGTCAGGTATAAAACTGCGTAAGAGAGCAAAGACTAAATAAAGCGCCGCAACAGCAATGAGTGCAATACAAAAGGGTAAGCGTATCACACTATAGAAAACACCCATCGCCACCAGTGTAATGACGGCCGAGGCGATACCGCCCGTCGCAAAAACGGTGTTAGAGCCAGCCTGAACGAAAATCAGAAAAGCGAGCGCTAATATAAGCGTCGGAAGATGTGCGCGCTTTTTGCGTCCGAAATAAAAGGCAAGCGCAAAACTTGCGCCTGCCACTGTCCAATTCCAAAGTCCGCCACCCAAAAGACTCACAAGCCCTGCTGCGCCGAGTCCTAGTAACACCAAGCCAATGGCGATGAAGACATCAGAAAAACTCCGGAGAAAACGCATATCGTCTTCATTTCCAATTTGGGCGCTCGTTTGCTTTTGCGGCAGGTCATCCCGCATTGCCTTCGCTTGGGTTTTTGTGATTATTCCGGCTTCGAGCGCTTTTT
>CAYGSV010000043.1:0-8552 GCA_964352635.1 uncultured Algimonas sp. | reverse complement strand
CTTTTTCTATTTGCGCGGCATTCATCTGACTTGTCTTTACCATGCCACCTTCTTAACCTGATTTCATGACAACACAAATCAACGACAGAATCCCCGTCATTATCGGCGTCGGTCAATTTCAAATGGATGTGCCAGAGAATTTAGAGGGCGCTTTGGGCCCGATAGATATAGCGGCCAAGGCTATTGAAATAGCTTTGTTAGATACAGGCCTAAAAGGATTAGAGGCTAAGGTTGATCGCCTGACAGCTATTCGAACATTTGGCGATAGTGGGCCAACCTTTCCGTGTCCTTTCGGCGCTTCAAAAAACATGCCTCGGTCTATTGGAACGCGGGCTAACCTGAGTCCTGAAACTTTAATTTATTCTCCAGTGGGTGGAGACCAACCTCAAACGCAAGTTTTTGAAGCCGCCAAAGCTATATTCCAAATGCAGTCTGAGCTTGCAGTTGTCTGTGGCGGAGAGGCGATAGCGAATATGAAGGCTGCGATGCGTGCGGCTGTGGCGTTGGATTGGTCAGATGAACCAGAGGACGAAGGCTTAATTGATGAAGGCCCTTTTCCTGACGGTCTACCGCTGCACCCCGAAGAAATTCGTCACGGTATGATGTTGCCTATTCAATATTACGCCATGATGGAAACGGCGCGGCGTCTAGAATTGGGTTTGTCTGTAGAGGATTATCAAAAGCAAGTCGGAGACTTATTTGCGCCTTTTGCCGATTGCGCTTCTAAAAACCCCTTTGCTCAATTCAAAAAAAATATGCCGGCACAAGAGATTGCAAACCCATCGCCTCAAAACCCGATGCTTGTCTCACCTTTTACCAAAGCAATGGTTGCCAAAGACGGCGTTAATCAAGGGGCTGCGATTGTTCTGACCTCTTATAAAAATGCGTGTGATTGGGGTGTGCCTTCGGATAAATTCATATTTCTCCACGGCTTTGCAAAAACTAAAGAGCGCCACCTCACTGTGCGGTCTGATCCTTCGCGCTCCCCTGCGCTTGAGTTAGCTTTAAATGGTGCGATGTGTATGGCTGGCGTTGAAACACTAAAAGTTTCCCATGCTGATCTCTATAGTTGTTTTCCAATTGTTGTTTTTAACTCAAAAGGTGTTTTGAATAAGGCGACTCTTAAATCTTTAACCCAAACCGGGGGCCTACCGTTTTTCGGAGGGCCAGGAAATAATTACACACTTCATGGCATAGCAGAGATGGTTGAAACACTACGGAAGAACCCTGCCGACTTTGGAGTTGTGCAGGGTAATGGTGGATTTATGTCTAAACACTCTGTTGGCATTTACGGGGCCGTGCCGCCCGCTGAAGATATTTATAATCTAGAAAACGATTTTCAAAAAACTCTCGATGGTGCGCCTAAAGTTAAGATTGAAACACAAGCAAGCGGCGAAGGGAAACTTCTGTCATATTGCTTGAGCTATCAAAAAGGCATTCCGAAAAATGCCATTATTTTAGCTGAGTTAAGCTCGGGCAACCATACTTTAGCAAGATATGAAGGTGACCTAACGGCCTTATCGAATTTAAAGTTAGGAGAATCTCTAATTTTTGAAGCAACCCCGAAAGGAAACATTGCTAAATTAGATTAAGTCTCTGACTCTAGGCTTTCGAGTGTTAGATTATTATTTGTGAAGACGCATATACGATCTGCAATTGCCATAGCTTTACGGGCGAGAACTTCGGCATCTTTTTCATACTCATCCATCGCAATGGCAGCGGAAAGGGCATAATTCCCGCCAGACCCGATCGCCGTAATGCCACCATCAGGTTCGACGACATCACCATTCCCCGTCAGGACAAAGGTTTCTGATTTATCCGCGACGATTAACATGGCTTGTAATTGACGCAGATATTTATCTGTTCGCCAATCTTTGGCTAGCTCAACACAGGCGCGGGCGAGTTGGGTTGGGTATTGCTCCACCTTAGTCTCTAGGCGTTCTAAGAGAGCAAAGGCGTCAGCGGTTGCGCCAGCAAAGCCCGTTAGAATTTTACCACCAGACAATGTTCTTACTTTGCGAGCATTGCCTTTCATAACGGTATTGCCCGCACTTACTTGACCGTCACCCACAATGACGACTTTGCCGTTTTTGCGAACGGTTAAAATAGTCGTGCCTCGCCATTGGCTGGCATCGGCATAGTCATAGTGATCAGGCATAATTCGTCCTCTTCTTATGACTTCAAATGGGAAGGGGGGCGGCGTGCGTCAAGTCAGCAGGTGTTAAAGCGCACGGGCTTCGTCAATTAAGAGAATAGGAACGCCTTCACGAATTGGAAACGCTAGTTTCGCTTTTTTACTGATTAATTCTTTTGTTTGTGAATCATAAGTGAGCGGCCCGCGTGTCTTTGGACAAACAAGTACACCCAGCATTTTTGGATCAATTACGGCATCATTACTCATATCAAACCCTATTGCGTTTTCGCGGCACCAGGCCCGTCATTACCAGAATACAGGTGCATAAGACCAATAAGCAAGCGACGTCTTTCATCCGTCGTTATAGCTTCAATGAGCGATTGTTTATCTTCGGGCTGAAAGGGCGAAATCATGGCGGCTTGATTAATTAATATCGGCAGTGGAATATCAGATAGCGCGTCCCAATCCACCTGCACCCCTAATTTCTTTGCCAGTGATTTCATGGCAACGGTCAAGGCAGAGCGATCTGTACGCCCACTTTCTGATAAGGCTTCTGTCGTGCGTTTCGCGGCATGAATATCTGAATCGCTCTCAAACGCGGTATAATCAACTTTGGCTTCGCGGTAAGGCGAGGGCGTGTCGACTTCGTCTTTAATCGTGAAGCGCTTTAGGCCTTTCAGGACGATTAAATATCGACCATCCTCTGTTTCAGAAAACTGAATAATGCGCCCAAGGCCTCCTATAGAGGCGAGGCCATCTTTGCGGCTCTGCACCATACCAATGAGGCGGTCGCCTTTCAGCGCATCATCAATCATATTTAGATAACGCGGCTCAAAAATATTGAGCGGTAAATCACAAGCCGGAAGCAGAACCGTACCGTTAAGCGGGAACAGTGCAATTTGTTCAGGCGAGGTACGTCGGGCCAGTGATTTATAATAAGCGCTCATAGGCTCTCTACGGTTAGGCGAACAATATAGACGATAATTCGCGACGCCCATTAATGGACACGTCCGACTGCGGGCCTTCTGCCTCAAAGATTGTTAAAAGGAACAGTCGCGCCGCTTCGCCATTGTGGGCACGGTTTTTGCGAATAGAATAGAGCAAGTGCTCAACGGCTTGGTCATTACGCCCTGTCGCCGCGAAGGCTTGAGCTAATTTTAACCGTACATCTAAGTTGTCAGGGTTGGCTTTTACGGCCTGCGCTAATTCTAATGTCGGGTCAATTTCATCAGGTTCTGGCGCTGCTGCCACCAAAGTCAACTTCGAGCGCATAGCCGCTATCTCTGGGTGGTCAGTAATGGTCTCTGGTGCCGTGGCTATAAGTTCGGCGGCTCCATCTTCATTACCTGTATCAAGATAGATTTGCGCGAGCCCTGCGCGTGCGGAAGGGTTCGTTTCATCAAGGCTAAGCGCTTGCGCGTAATCTTGTGCCGCGCCGCCTGCATCGCCCGCGGCCAAACTATCACGGGCGCGATCAACCAGCGTTTGCGCTTCTTCAGCCGGGTCAACGTCGCCCGCTAAACGCCCAATAAATTTTTCAAGCTCTGACTCAGGCTGTCCTCCCATAAACCCGTCGACAGGCTGCCCTTCTTTAAAGGCAAAGACGGCGGGAATAGACCGCACTCCTAATTGGCCAGCAACACCTGGGTTCTCATCAATATTGATCTTTACCATTTTAACTTTACCACCCGCACCTTTTACGACGCGCTCTAAGGCAGGCATTAATTGTTTACAGGGCCCACACCACGGCGCCCAAAAATCAACAACAACAGGGGTTTCGTTTGACGCCTCAATGACATCAGCCATAAAGGCCATATCAGAGGAGTCTTTTATCAGGTCAGCCGCTAATTCGGTCATGTTTAAATCCTATGTTTCACCAGCTAAGCTATGAAAGTCGATGAGCGTTGGCTCGTGACCTGTCGTTTTGGCGAAGGTTATAATATCTGAGCTGTAAATGGCTGTGCTGGCTGTGTTTCGCAAGGGGTGAAACCACACACGTTCGTGATTAAAAAGCGCCCTGTCGAGAACAAGCCGCACTTTGTGATCTTTATCATTCAGCACTGAAAAGAGCGTCACAGAGCCAGGACGCACACCAAGTAAATCAAAAAGGGCGTCCTCTTTGCCAAAAGACAAGCGTTTCATACCCAATGTTTTGTGTAGTTGATTGAGACGTATCGGCGTCGTGCTTATCGCGCTAATCAAAACAAACATCCCTGCCTTATCTTTCAAAAAGAGGTTTTTCGTATGGCCGCCCAGCATAGAGGTTTTAATATCCTTGCCTTCCTCAACCGTGAAAATAGCCTCATGTTCATTTGTCTCATGGGGGATTCCCAATTTATCAAAGAGCGCAAAAAGCGCGGTTTCTGCCGGATTAGCCATAAGGGTTTAGCTAACGCGAAGCGTGCTTCAGGGCGAGTGAAAAAACTACATCAAACCGCTTGAAAAGAATGAGAAACGGCGTATATAGCGCTTCTTCTGCCGCACAGAGGCTAATCAGTCTTTGATACGCATAATATGAGCGGGCGTAGCTCAGTGGTAGAGCATCACCTTGCCAAGGTGAGGGTCGTGAGTTCGAATCTCATCGCCCGCTCCATTTATTCCTAAAAAATCTAATATAAACGCCTTCAGGTCGAGGCGTGATTCAGCGTCGTCCAATAAAAAAGGCGTCGTTTTCACGACGCCTTTTGAAGCTTGTTTTGGTCTGGCCTAGCCAACCATATCTTCGAGCTCCATGCCCTTTGTTTCTTTGACCGCCATCTTCACAAAGAAGATAGAGATAAAGGCAAAGCCTGCATAGACGAAGAAAGAGATTGAGAGTCCTAGATTACCGAGCATCCAAGGGAATGTCATCGTCACAAGGAAGTTGGCTAGCCACTGTGACAGACCCGCAACCGCAAGGGCGGATCCGCGGATCTGGTTCGGGAACATTTCGCCGAGCAAGACCCACATGACAGGCCCCCAAGTCATATTAAAGAAGAAGACATAGGCCATCGCGGCAACGAGAGCTGTGGTGCCCATAGCACTGCTGAGTTTCAGGCTGTCGTTTACAAGCTCACCCGTGCCAAATGCCCACGCAACAACGGCGAGCATAATGGCCATGCCGATAGAGCCAATCAGCAAGAAAGGTTTGCGCCCAAATTTATCAATCAAGAAAACTGTGAGGCCAGTCGCAAAAATGGACATCACACCCATAAAGACATTTTGTTTCAGCGCGTCAGCTTCGGTAAAGCCAGCGGCTTCCCACATGACAGCACCATAATAGAAGATGACATTAATTCCGACGAGCTGTTGGAAAACAGCAAGGCCAATACCGACCCAAACAATCGGACGAAGCTTTCCGCCCATAAAGATATCCGACAACCGCGGCTTGTGATCAGAGGCGAGTGACGCCTTAATCTCATTGACCTTGCGCTCAGCAACTGTGCCGCCAAAGAGCTTCGTCAACGTCTTGCGTGCCCCAGCTTCGTCGTCTTTGACCATAGAAAAGCGCGGGCTTTTCGGGATGAAGAACAGTAGGATGAGGAATAGAGCGGCCGGCGCAATCTCGACCCAGAACATCCAGCGCCACGTTTCCGTGCCGCGAAATTCTGCGGTTGCTCCGCCCGACGTGTTTGCTAGGTAATAGTTAGAAAAAAAAGCGGCCGTAAGACCAACGACAATAGCGATTTGTTGCAGTGATGCCAAGCCGCCTCGCAAACGAGCTGGCGCGATTTCTGAAATATAAGCAGGTGCCATAACAGAGGCCGCACCAACAGCGAGGCCGCCAAGAATACGGAAAAAGATAAAGGCTCCAGAACTTGTTGCGATGCCTGACCCCCAAGCCGAGACAAGGAAAAAGACAGCGGCCAACATCATCATGTTACGGCGGCCAAACATGTCGGATAGTCGACCCGCGAAGAAAGCACCTGCGGCACAACCTAATAACATTGAAGCCACGTTAAAACCACTAGCGAAATTGGTCGCACCAAAGGCGGCGTCTAGACCTTTGACGGTGCCGTTAATAACGCCGCTATCAAAACCAAAAAGAAAACCACCGAGTGTCGCGACGAGGCAAATCAGGATTATGAATCCGAAATTCCCTTTTTCACTCGCAGGCGAAGTATTATCTGACATGAATCTGTCCCCTTATGTGCTTGGCGATATTTTTGTCGCCTTTGTTACTCTGTTTATTCTGTCAAAATGACACCGCTGTCAATTTTTGATTTTTGAAATTTAAGGTGCGGGGCCTGTTGAGTCGCGCGAAACTAAATGATGTTCGAGTATAAGGGTTGAGTTTTCTTGGTTTTTTGCGGGTTTAGCCAAGAGTTCAACGGCCCTTTCTATCATATCAGACAGTGACTGACGTATCGTTGTTAGTTGAGGGTAGACGGCAGTTGCAATGGGTGAGTCGTCAAACCCTGCAATACTGATCGCGTCAGGGACACGCAGGCCTTTTTTATAAGCTGCGGCGAGTCCGCCAGACGCCATTTCATCATTGCTCGCAAAAATTGCTGTTGGGGGATTAGGTAAGGCGAGGAGTGTTTCAGTGGCGCTAAGGCCTGAGGCGTATGAAAAGTCACCTTGAACAACATAATCAGGGTTTATCATGAGTTTGCTCGCTGTAAGAGCCTCATTGTAGCCTTCAAAGCGATGGGTGGCCGCCTCGTAATTAAGGTGCCCTTTGATGAAGCCAATGTGTTTATGCCCTAAACTGATTAGGTGAGCTGTCATTTCAAAGGCGGCCTGTTTATCATCAATACTGATGCGTGTGCCTGCGGCCTCTGGATGCTCGGTGCCGAGACGCACAAAGGGGTGCCCGAGTGTTTGTAGAGTGGCGAGTACGGTTTTATCGTCTGAGATAGGTGGGGCGAGAATAAAGCCTATAATTTCATTGTTCTTCGAAAGGTGTTTGAGGGTTTCTGTATCAGAGCGGTTATGCAGGCTAAGGAAGAGGCCATGGTATTGACACCCAAGTAGCGCACCGAGTTGAACACTTTGCGTGTAGCTCTGACTTGGGTTGTCGATAAGCAAGGCAACCATTTTTGGCCGTTTAGAGCGAAGGTTTCTTGCGGATGTGTTGGCGCGATAATTAAGGGCCTTGGCGACATCTAATACTTTTTTCCGCGTATGAGGGCGCACATTAGCTTCGCCGTTCAAGACACGAGAGACGGTCTTAAAAGACACATCAGCTTTTTTGGCAATGTCTATAATCGTGGTCATGAAATAATTGGATCAGCCTCATTGACAAATTGACAACGTTGTCACTATGGCTTAGCGAAGCTTCTAAATCAAGGATAAATGACCGACCCGAAAAGGGCGGCGCGCCGGGAGAAACAACATGTCTAAATTTCGTTTTTTGAAATCAAGCGCCAGTACGCTTATTTTGTCTGCCGTTTTGATTGGGTGTTCGGGGCAGGCCACTCCACCCAAAAAGGAGGCGCTTCCTGTTATAACGCAGTCAAAAAATGACCGCGTTAATACGCTGTTGTCTCAAATGACATTGGATGAAAAGCTCGCACAAATCTCTTGTATTTGGTTTGATAAAAAAAAAGTGATTGAAACTGACGGGTCTTTCAACCCTGAAAAAATGAAAGCCGAGTTCCCACATGGTATTGGCTGTTTTGCGCGACCGCAAGATACGCAAGGTATGGAAGCCGAACGTGAGCGTACGGCCCTCAACGACTCAACGGTTGTTCGTAGCCTCACAGGGCGTAATGCGTCGAACACGGCGGAGCTTATTAATTCCATTCAAAAATGGCACATTGAAGAAACACGCTTAGCTATTCCAACGCTTTTCCACGAAGAAGGCTTGCACGGCTTTCAGGCCTATCAGGCCACAAGCTTTCCACAATCCATTGCCCTAGCCGCAACCTTTGACACGGAACTAGTCGAAGAGGTTTATTCTATTACGGCACGCGAAATCCGTGCTCGTGGCGCACATCATGTGTTATCGCCTGTTGTTGATATTGCGCTGGATCCGCGTTGGGGTCGTATTGAAGAGACCTATGGCGAAGACCCCTACCTCGTATCCCGCATGGGCGTAGCCGCTGTAAAAGGTTTTCAAGGCGATAGCTTTCCGATTGCTGACGATAAGGTTGTAGCAACGCTCAAACATATGACAGGGCACGGACAGCCCGAAGGCGGCATGAACGTAGGACCAAGTCAGGTGTCAGAACGCGAATTATATGAACGTTTCTTTCCGCCCTTTAAGGCCGCTATTCGTGAGGCGAATGCAGCGTCTGTTATGGCGTCTTATAATGAAATTGATGGTGTTCCGTCACATGCTAATAACTGGCTTTTAAACGATGTTTTGCGGGGTGAGTGGGGTTTTGACGGTGTCGTGGTCGCGGATTATTTCGCGATTAATGAGCTTGCAGGTCGTCACCGCATCGTTGACAATATTGGTGATGCGGGTGCGATTGCTTTACGTTCGGGTGTA